>DQLG01000450.1 GCA_015660315.1 Candidatus Latescibacterota bacterium | reverse complement strand
GCTCGAAAACATCCATTTGCCTTTAAAAAAGAACGTTGCCGACCTCGATGCGATGTTCACCCTTAAATCCACCTATCAGAGCATTCCCATCGAAACACTCGCGCTACAAGCGAGCAAGGCCTCCAAAGACATCGCCATCGAACGCGGGACCTTTTTGTTTAGCCCACACGGTAAAGTCTATTTTATCTGGCGAGAGGGGGTCGTCGCCTCTGCACAACAGCTCAAGGCATGGGCAATGGCCAATACCATAGCCGACAGCGAAGTTCTCGAAGTCTCAGTAACACAAAACAACACGATCGGTGGCCCGGGCAAGGTCATCACCCAAGACGAAATAAATTATTTGCGCGATGTGTTTAGACAAGCCGGTTCAACCAATATCTGCCGCGAAACCCTAATACTGGACAAAAATACCTTTTATAAGTTCACCCAAGACATGCCCTACGCCCAAACTGGCAAATTTCGATCCTATATACACACCGGCAAAATTGACGTTCTTAACACCTTCCGCAAGGGCACTTTTAGCGTAGAATTAGGCGGTAACAAGGTCGAAATATCCGACCTCGACCTTGTACAAATACGAAAACACCTACAACCCGAAGGTCGGCTCCTTGTCAAAATTGGCACCTTATTGCGCATCCGCGACGAACGGGAAGGAGACTGGGTATATCGAGTAATCAATAACCTTTTTTATCCCTACGCTACCCTGACCCGCCCCTATATGGAGGAATTCATCCCGGATACGATCACCTTTGACCATCGGGCCGACAAGGTCTCGACACTTATAGGCCCGCAAGACAACCCGGACGACAACGACATTGGCGCCTCTGGCGCCCCCCTTAGTGACTTGCTTGCGCTTATTAATAACGAATTGGGCAAGGATCGCATCGCATTCGTCCTTGACGGAACCCTTTTCTTTCTTGGCAAACGCCTCTATAGAGTCAACGAAGAATTATCGTTTAGACCCCAACATGTGGCCAAAGTGGAATTGCGTGACATAGAAGCGCTCGAAGCCGAGTGGAAAATCCACCCATACCTCGACGAAGGTGCTGAGATAGAGGATGAAATTCCAACCGAAGCCTTAGAGGTTGATGAAGATGAACTCGAAGATCTACCTTTTGACACCAGCGCACGATCCTAATTTTCCCAGTATCTATCACTCAATGCGCCACGCCTTTAACCTCCTGTCGCTCTTCTGCCTCCTCTTTTCGCAACCAGCTCAAGCCTCCGTCGACCGGCTGACCGCGCTCGGCGGGCTTTCTCAGGCCATCTTAGATGATAGCAATGGTTTCATCTTTCCGGCGACTATTAGCGAATGGCCACGCTTTGAAGTCGAATTATTTGACGATTGGGCCGGGGTCGCCTACCCAATATCAGCACAACATACCTTCGGCCTCTTTTTTAACCGCAAGACTTCCGACTTAGATGATTTTACGGCCTACATTCAGCAGAACGGCAGTGACTTATTCCGAGCGATGAGCCCGAGTCCCTGGTTTGATCTCGCCTACGGTTACGCACCCAATAATAAATTCGCCATCGGCGCATCGACCTCATTCGCCTATGACCGCAGCGCCATAGCTTCTCGGCAGGCCTCCGCCAGCAGTACCAACTTCCACCTGGGTATGCGAATCGGTTCGAGACCAACATTGGATATTGGTCTCGGGATCTTATTGCGCCGCATGCAAGACCACCCCCTCGAAGGCACGACTTTCAAGCAGTCTGATGGCACAGGCTTAGCCCTCGACATCCGCTATCGCTGGCCGTTGAGCGCAAAAGTGACCTGGTTACCCTATTTGGGCATCAGTCGCGATGCCTACGCCCTATACCCGGACGAACGAACGCAAACCTCTTTACGACTTGGCTCAGGCCTGCAACTTCAGCCAGCTCGTGGGGTACTGGTCATCGCCGCGGTAGACGGCCTCTATGAACGGGCCGAGCAATCGCAAAACACGCAATCGTCGACCCGACAGAGCAAACTACAACTACCCACCTGGATCCTCGGTGGAGAAGCGCAAGTTGGCGCGATACTCTTCCGCGCTGGCGTAAGGCAGGAAAATTGGCTATTTGAGCAAGAACTCCTGCTATCAGATCAACAAGTAAAAATCCAATCATTTACCACCACTTTTACGACTACATTAGGGCTTGGGATCGAATTTTCAAATCTTTTGCTCGATGGACTGCTCGAACGCGATTTCCTCCGCGATGGTCCCCATTTCATCGGCGGAAGTCGACACGGAGGCGGCATCCTCTCCCACTTGAGCCTGACCTATAGGTTTAATCCATCCAGCAAATGAAAGACTCTGTCGAATGAAACCGTTTAGTCTGCTTTTTGTCGATGACGAAGAGGAATTTATAGCAACCATCGAGGAATTCTTCGACAATCTCGGATATACGGTCCATACCGCCCGCAATGGCCAAGAAGGACTACTACGCGCCAAAGAACATCAGCCACAAGTGGTCTTTCTCGATATTTCGATGCCGCATATGGACGGCACAGAGACCCTGCGTCTGATACGCGAAATAGACGATCGTATTCGGGTTATAGTCGTATCGGGCTATGCCTCCGCTCCATTGGCCAGAGACCTCCTCCAGCAGGGCGCCTACGACTTCTTCCAAAAACCGGTAGATTTACTGCAACTTCACGAGGCCATCGAGCGAATTAGGACCATGCAAGATCTGTCCTGATCTCTATTTTTTACATCAATTTACATGAATTCAATTGATTGATTTAATTGGTGCTTGACTTTCCCGGTTCTCTTGATTATTCTTCTAAAACAACTGAATCGCTGTAAGTGCTGTAAGTGCTTACAGCAGGGCGAGTTTCCCTCTTGTCCTAGGTTCTGTTCCTAGCTTATACAACAGATAGTATTTACAGAGCAGACACCCCCCACCTGTCGTGCTCTACACCGCTCAGTACGGTGATTTAACTCCTCTTCCAATACATAATATACAGCCGCTACATATTAGTTAATTTTGCGGCAGAGCCTAGAAAGTCAGGTAGAGTAACCATGGCTGGATCTCCCGTCGTCGTTCTCGATATTGGTGCTTCGAAAGTCCTATGCCTTGTAGGTGAGGTTCAAGGTGATTCCCAGGTCAAGATCTTGGGCATGGGCCAAAGCCCCTGCACTGGCCTACGCCGTAGCGTTGTTATTGATATGCCCCAGGTCGTCGAAGCCATCCGCAACTCCGTTGCCGAAGCCGAACGCTCCGCTGGCCTTAAGATTTCCGGGGCCTATATTGGTATGGCTGGTGAGGATATCACCACCCAAAGCAATTGCAGCACCGTGGCTATTTCCGGCAGTTCCAACCCCATTTCTGAAGAAGACCGAGACCGGGCTCTTATAGCCGCTGAGCAAGACCAAACGAATCAATCCCAAACTGTCATGCACCGCTTTGTGCAAAGTTATGCTGTCGACGGAGAACCTGTGCAAAATCCGCTCTGGTTGCACGGTAATCGCCTGTCTATTGAGATGCTGACGATTTCGGCTTCCGGCAACGCTTGCACAACCCTCAGACATGCCGCCTCCGAGGCCGACCTCGAGATCGCGGGCTTCCTACTCGAAAGCGTTGGTGCCGCCCACGCGACACTCTCCCATGACGAGCGCGATATGGGCGTCGGCCTACTCGACATCGGCGCTGGCACCTGCGACCTGTCTGTGTTTTGCGGTTCGATGCGCCATGTAGAAGAAATCCCGCTTGGCGGCGAAGACATTACTCGTGACCTCTCCGTGGTCCTGAGCATACCGCCACGCGAAGCCGAGCAACTCAAGCGCCAGTTCGGCAGTGTCAACTGCCAGGGCGAAGAGGGTGACCAGACGGTTACTTATCGCACGACAGCCGGTCGCACATGCACGATGACCCGGCAACAGTTTAGCGAGATCATCGAGGCACGTCAGCGCGAGATTTTTGAACACGTCCATCGAGCACTCGTTAATGCCCCTTATAACAACCATCTGTCCGCCGGTATAGTCCTCACTGGCGGTGGCGCTATGCTTGATCAGATCGTGCCCTTGGCCGAAGAGGTTTTGGGGCACCATGTCCGCATAGGCGCCCCAAGGGACATTATTGCTCCTGAAGCACTCGGCAATCCAAGTTATGCCGCGGCTGTCGGCCTATTGCGTTTTGCCGCAGACGAACACGGAGAAATGCGTGAAGTCCGCAGCACTGAAAGGACTAGAAGTGGTTTTATGAGCACCTTGGGCAAGCTATTGAGCTTCTTTTAATTCACGCGGCTCTTGACACCAATGTGAGCCTCGTATATTTTTTTAATATTGTACAGCCAAGCAATTGGCCGACAACTATTTAGCCGCCATAGCTCAGATGGTAGAGCAATTCACTCGTAATGAATAGGTCCACGGTTCAATTCCGTGTGGCGGCTCCATAAAATAACCTCCTGTTCTTTAGGAGGTTATTTTTTTGCCACGTAAGAAACTGGCGTGACCTTCAATAGTTGCCCCATTTCTAGTGTGAGATACTCTACGCAGTTATCGGATTTTGTTGAGATCGTTAAGTTTCTAATAAAGAAAATGTTATTCTCTGGCGTCCGTCGAAGAAACTGTTTCTGCTATAACTTTTTCATTTTCAAGGCTTAAGTCAGTTTCTTTCTTATCAAACATACCCGCTGATGAATCGTTGAAGACGGATTCTTCGAGCTTACCTTCACTTTTAGCGACAACAGTTGAGACGACCGCATCACCGGTGACATTGACTGCGGTACGAACCATATCCAACAATCGATCAACACCTAAGATGAGACCGATCCCTTCCAAGGGGAGTCCTACTTGCGCAAAAACCATCGACAGCATGATAAGTCCTACACCAGGAACCCCTGCCGTTCCAATCGAGGCGAGAACCGACATTAAAATCACCGTTAGATAGCCAGACATTCCGAGTTCTACATTATACATATTGGCAATGAAAACGGTGGCAACGCCTTGCATAATAGCCGTTCCATCCATGTTGATTGTTGCACCAAAAGGAACTGAAAATGAGGCGACTGAGTTATTCACGCCGAGCCGTTCTGTTACCGTTCTTAACGTGACGGGAATCGTAGCGTTTGAACTGGATGTGCTGAAAGCAAATACTTGCACATTTCTCATTTTTGCCAAAAAGACGAACGGGTTGAGTCTCCCCAAAAAAGCTAATACGGCTTGTAGCGTTACTAACATGTGAAATAGTAATACGCCAATTAAAACGAATACATAGCCCACTAAGTTAAAAAACAAATCAAATCCTAGATTAGCCATTGCTTTTGCAAGTAGGCAAAACACGGCATAGGGTGCGAATGACATGATGAGCCCAACCATTTTCATCATGACTTCATTCATGAGTTCTATGGTTTCGACAAGCGTCCTTGCTTTCTTACCAACCATCAAAATGCTGATGCCCACTAGGATAGCGAAGAAAATAATGGAAAGCATTTCACCGCTAGCCATCGCCTGAATGGGATTACTTGGAATGATATCAATTAATACATCTGAAAGGGGTGGAGCGTCTTTTCCTGTAAATTGGGCGTCAGAAGTGGCATTCATTCCTTTGCCAATACCAATGGTTGCCGCAACCCCGATGGCACTTGCAATGGCCACGGCTGTCGTAAAAAGATATAGGACAAAGCACTTACTTCCGATTCTTCCTAACAGCTTTATATCGCCAATACCACACACGCCACAGATCAGCGAAAACAATACCAAAGGAACCACTAACATTTTAAGTGCATTAACAAACATCTTTCCCACGATATGAAAAAAACCATTGACGACGTATTCATTAAGCACGGCCCCGTCAGCCAATAAGGAATTGTCGAAAACTTCCACGTTTAAGACATTGATGGTTAACCCTACAAAAATCCCTAAGAGCATCGCGATTAATACTTTAGCGGTTAAGTTCATTTTGATTTTTTCACCTTATTTTTTTGATTTATTGAAATGCTCTGTTAACTACTGTAACTGGAATAGGTCGACAGGACCCATTTTGATAATTTGAGTGAACTCGTTCTACGCTATGCTCGATTCGATCAAGAAATTTAGTTCCACTTGATCTTCATCCGAGCGTCGATCTCAATAATTTTTGCTTGTAGGTAATGTAAGATCTTTAACTAACCTTGCCTGCGCTCATTTGACAATATAACCATTTACGACCCCGAGCATAGAGAAGCCATTTCGAGTCAAGAGAGTGGTTCACCAGCATTCTTTTATCGCTCTGCAGTAGACTCGGAGACAGCAATCAGATATTGAGAGCAGGGGGGCCAGTACTTCCAGAGATGCCGCGGCACTTCGTATCGCTTGAGCTTATGCATAGGAATTATAAAGGGCCTTTTAGAGGGTTAGCTCAAGCCGTATTGGTCTCTTAGCCCCCCTCTTTCCTGCTGGGGTGCGCGATGGACGCAAGTACAACCCCCGCAGGAAAGAGGGGCTGCCCGTCGTGACCAGTGATGTGGAGCTGCACCTTGAGGAGCGGGCGGCGCTGGCGGCCGAGCTGGACACAGAGCGGCGCATCGCCGGCGCAGCAGTTCGAGCTGCTCATAGCCTTCCTCGCCGACCCAGCGCACACTGCCTCCGCCGAGGCGGTGATGGTGATGATAAGGAAGAACGCATTCCGTGCGGCGCCTTCGCAGGACGAGATTCTCGCGGAACTGCCCGCCACGCACTTGGAGAATCTGCTAACGGCCGATGAGGCCTCGCTGCTTCAGCGGCAGGGGTTCTTCGTGATAAGAAATGCGCTGCCGCCCGACACCGTGCGCACTATGCAGGCCGTGATGGACGAGCTCGAGGCGGAGTACAAGCCGCGGCTGAACATAGGCGAGCACAAACGCGTCTACCCACCGACGGCAACCGAGGACCTGGACGGCTCGCACGGCTGGCACCGTGACTCTGGGAAGTTTTCCATTGGCGAGCGCGATCCCAACGGCGAGGACACCGGCTTCGAGCACCAGGTCAGCATCAAGATTGCATACGCCCTAAGCGAGATGGACGAACGCACTGGGATGCAGGTGATTCCGGGAACACACCTCGGGAAAGGGGTGCGGGGGCCGCGCATGCATATCCCAGCGGTGGTCGGGACCCAGGACCTACGACGAGAGCGAATGGTGGGACAAGCCGCGAGAAGGCGGAGGGGTGGGCAACCCTACAGACCCACCGACTGCGCTCGGCATCCCGCTGCACCCCGGGGACGCGGTCATTTTCGACCGCCGCCTCTTCCACTCAGAACCGTTGAACCCGTTGGAGGGGACGTGGGCGCGGCGGATGGTGTTTCTTGGCTACTCCCACCGCTGGCTCCGCCCCCGCGATGAAATGTCGGCCCTTGGGCGGTTCGGCGGCACATGCGGCCCGATCCGGTGCCAGATGCTGGGCTCCGGCCCCAGCGGTGGCACCGGCTTCACCTCGCCGCAGCCGGAGGACGTGCCGCTGCGCGACTACCTGCGGCACCACTTTGGGGAGGAGGGGCTGGCGAAACTGCAAAGGCTGCCGCCGCGGGAGGGCCATGGCGACAAGGCCCGGCTCTGAGAGCTGGCTTCGTCCGCAATAATTATAAACGCTGCGCCGCGAGTCCCTGGAGCCATTTTCGTGGTCGCGCCACCATCGCCATCCTGGTGGGCCTCCACCCCTGCGCAAGGTGCTTTCCCAAGGAATACGTACTCGCTTGCTGAGTACGCACATGTGAAAGGCCTACCTGTTTGTGGTACAAAACAGGGCTTGTTTATTTTGACCAAGCGAGGGATCTTTTATATACTTCAAAAAACGACTCACTCCCATATGAAAGTTTAGCCCATGTCCAATGAAGGCAAGCTTGTCGCTGTGCAACTGGCCAATCAACGGTTGACTGAGTCAATGGAAAAAATACAAGCTGAGATTGAAATCTTGCGCGCGGAAAACACCCGACTAACAGAAGAAAACATCGGCCTGCAAACCCGGTTAGACTTGGTAGAATCGGATAATAAAATGCTGCAGGACGAATATAAAAAAGGTACCGGCCAGGCCTAT
>DQLG01000779.1 GCA_015660315.1 Candidatus Latescibacterota bacterium | reverse complement strand
TAATGGTTGCAGGTCCTGCGGGAAACATCCTGCGGGGGCGAATATTTCGCGGCTATGTATTTGACTTGCGGCTGAGATATCAATGAGATATCTCGCAAAGGGGAGGGCATATGCCGTCTAAAAAAGTACTCTGCCATGGCGTGGAGGATATGGCGGAGCGGATACCGTTACGGGTCGGGGCGTTGTCGATGGTTTTTGAACCGCAATTGGGCTTTTTGCGCTATGTGACTTATGGGGGCAAGGAGATTTTGCGCGGGGTGTATGCGGCGGTGCGTGATCGCAACTGGGATACGATCACGCCGCGGGTGAGCGTGGTGGAGTTGCAAGAAGAGGACCAGGGGTTTGTGCTTTCGTTTGATGTTGAGTGCATAGGTGGGGATGTAGATTTTTTCTGGCGGGGGAGAATCGTCGGTGAGCTGGGGCGGGTGGAGTTTTCGCTGGATGGGATTGCGCGAAAGAATTTCCCCCGTAATCGACTGGGTTTTTCGGTGTTGCATCCAGCAGAGTGCGCAGGGCTCGCGTGCCGAGTGGGAAAGGTGGACGGCACGGTGGAGGAGGGCGTGTTTCCGCGATCGATATCACCGCACCAGCCCTTTATGGACATCAAGAGCATCGCGCACGAGGTCGACGGAGTGCGGAGCGCGGTCACTTTTGCTGGGGATATTTTTGAGATGGAGGACCAGCGCAATTGGACCGATGCTTCGTATAAGACCTATTGTACGCCGCTGGCATTGCCCTTCCCGGTCGATGTGGCAGAAGGCGAGGTGATCCAGCAGACGATTGTGATTGAGGTCGAGGGGACGGCAGATATCGTTGATGAGGATCGGGGGTGCGTATTATTGTCGGTGGGGTCGGTTAGCGGGGTCGACCTAATGGATATTGGCTTGGGCAGTGCCAGTGACACAGGGGAGTTGAGCGAGGTCGAGTTGGCGCGATTACGCGCGTTGAATTTGTCGCATCTGCGTGTGGATTTGCACTTGGCCGAGCAGGGGTGGCAGACTGTGCTGGCCCGTGCATGGGGGGAAGCCGAGGCTTTGGCCATTGGGCTTGAAGCGGCAATTTTTGTCAGCGACCAGGCGGCGAGGGAACTGGCGGAGCTAGCCGGGGCATTGCATGGGGTGGGTCTTCGTCGAATACTGGTTTTTCACGAAGATGAGGACTCCACGACGGTGGGGTGGGTGAACTTGGCACGGGAGTATTTGAGCGGATTGCAGGTGCCCATTGGCGCGGGCAGTAACGCCTATTTTACCGAGCTCAACCGCGAGCGGCCGCCGGTAGAGGCATTGGATTTGGTCAGTTATTCGCTCAACCCGCAGGTGCACGCCTTTGATGACGCTTCACTGGCTGAAACGCTTATGATGCAGACGGTAGTAGCGCATAGCGCGCGACAGTTTTGCGGCGCTTTGCCGCTTTGCGTGTCGCCTGTGACGCTATTGCCGCGTTTTAACCCCAATGCCACCGGTCCGGAGCCGGAGCCGGGTCCAGGCAATTTACCGCCGCAAGTCGACGTGCGGCAGATGTCGCTTTTTGGCGCGGGATGGACGGCGCTCAGCCTGAAGTATTTGGCTTTGCAGGGGGTGGCGAGCAGCACTTATTACGAGACGAGCGGTTGGCGTGGGGTGATGGAGCGTGCGGAAGGTTCGGCGCTGCCGGAGGTTTTCCAGTCGATCGCTGGGGCGGTCTTTCCGCTCTACCACGTATTGGCTGATGTGGGCGAATACGCCGGTGGCAAAGTCTTTCCCGTACATACTAGCGACCTGTTGCGGGTCGACGCAGTGGCGTTGGTCAAGGGCGAGCGGCGGCGGCTTTTACTGGTCAATCTGACGGGAGAGACCGTGGCGGTACAGATCGCGGGTTGGCTCGGGGCGGCGTATGTGGTGCAGCTCGACGAACGCAATGTCGAGCGGGCGATGAGCGAGCCCGAGGTGTTTCGTGCGGAGCAGGGGGTGCGTTATGCGCGGGTCGAGTCGCTTGATCTGTTGCCCTATGCGGTGACGCGTATCGATGTCGATGTGGTGACGCCGGCGGCGGCTGAAATCGGCGCGCCCTTTTTCGCCCAGGTCAGATCCCGCACGCGCCTTTGACGTGTGTACGAATCAGCTCTATTTAGTGACGCGATCCGCGTTTTATCATCTATGATCTTGGAGTACACGCGTTGGATCTGGCGCGTTTTTTTATAGCGGAGGCGGTGTCGATCTACTGCCAGTCCCAGCGGGTTAATGCGCGCATAAAAGCAGAGGACGTGGCGACATTGGTCTTCGGCGCCTATGAATCTGCGGAAACGGGTCTGCCTTATCGCATGGGAGAATCAAATGGCGACGGAACGTGTGCTAGCGACGTATCTGATCGAAACGCCACATCCACTACAAGAAGCGGCAGAGGTATTGGCCGGTGAGCAGTCGAGCGGGACTTTTGTTTCAGTGCCGGGGGAGACCGATGAATTGCGGGAAAGATTCCGGGCGAGATTGGAGTCGCTGCAAGAATTAGAGCCGGTGGCCGAGCCGAGTTTGCCCGGGGTGAAAGTGCCGGAGGGGGTCGCCGAATATCGCCGGGCGCGGATTGAGGTTTCTTTTTCCTTGGAGAATATGGGGGTTAACTTGCCCACGCTTGTCGCCACGGTGGCGGGCAACCTTTTTGAGCTGCGCGAATTTTCCGGGCTCAAGCTGTTGGATATAGAGCTGCCGCAGGATTTTGCTACCCGCTATCCGGGTCCGCAATTCGGCATCGCGGGCACCAGGCAATTGGCCGGGGTAGAAGCACGGCCGTTGATTGGCACGATCGTTAAACCGAGTGTGGGGCTGAGTCCGGCACAGACGGCTGAGTTGGCCGGGGAGTTGGCCGGGGCGGGCATCGATTTTATTAAAGACGACGAATTGATGGCCGATCCGCCGCACTCTCCGCTCAAAGAGCGGGTCGAGGCGGTGATGAAGGTGCTCAACAAGCACGCTGATAAGACGGGCAAGAAGGTGATGTATGCCTTTAATATCAGCGATTCGCTGCAGGCAATGTATCGCCACCACGATATCGTGCAGGCGGCGAGTGGCACCTGCGTGATGGTCAGTTTGAATAGTGTGGGGTTGGCGGGGGTCGAGGCTTTGCGCGGGCGGGCGAGTTTGCCGATCCACGGACACCGTAATGGTTGGGGCATGTTGAACCGGCACCCGGCGTTGGGTATCGAGTTTACGGCCTATCAGAAGCTGTGGCGTCTGGCCGGTGTCGACCATCTGCACGTCAATGGTCTACAGAACAAATTCTCCGAATCCGACGAGTCGGTAGTGCGTTCGATCAAGGCTTGTCTCGAACCCTTCTTGGGGGGGTATCATCTGCTGCCGGTGCTCTCCTCGGGGCAATGGGGTGGCCAGGCGCCGGAGCCCTATCAATTGACCAAGACGGTCGATCTGATGTATCTGGCCGGTGGCGGCATAATGGCGCACCCCGGGGGGCCGGCGGCGGGGTGTGCCGCGATCCGCCAGGCGTGGGAAGCGGCGGTTAAGGGCGTCGAACTTGTCGACTATGCCCGCGAACACGAAGAGCTGCGGCTCTCAATCGATAAATTTAGAGGCTAATGAACTATCGCAAGGCAGTGCGGGCGGGGATCGAGTTGTCGCAGGTGGGTTTGGGCTGTAACCGCTTGGGAGAAGAAGACAAGGACGACCGGCATTGGGTGGAGTTGGTGCAACGCGCGGTCGAGTTGGGGATTAATATTTTTGATACGGCACAAGGCTATGGCGGCGGTCGCAGTGAGGAGATCTTGGGCAAGGCTTTGGGCAATCGCGACGACGTGTATGTGGCGAGCAAGATCGGCCACAGCGACGGAGGCTTTACGTCGGAGGAGTTGGTGCGAAGGATTGAGACGAGCCTGACCCGTCTGCAGCGGGAACGCATCGATATGCTGCAACTGCACAGCCCGAGTCGTGAGGAGTTGCAGCGCTACGATTGGGCTGAGGGTATGCAGCGGTTGCAGGATGCGGGCAAGGTTGGCTTTAAAGCGATGGCGTTGGGTTCAGTGGAGTCGGCGGTGTGGCTGATCCAGCAGGATGTCGTCGATTTTATGCAGATCACCTATAATATTTTTGATATCGAGGCCGAGCGCGAGCTCTTTGCTTTGGCTGAAGAAAAGGGAGTGGCATTGCTGTGTCGTTTGCCGCTCGCGCAGGGAGTGCTGACGGGTAAATTTTCGCCCGGGCGGAATATGGGCGATCATCGCGCGCGTTTTTCGGGGCCGCGGTTGGCGGCCAGGATCGAAATGGCCGAAACGCTCAAGCTGTTGGCCGAGGCCTATCCCGGCGGCATGACGCGGTTGGCGCATGACTTCAGCTTGGGGCCGGTCGCGACGACTTGTATCATTCCCGGAGCGCGCGATATGGCGCAATTGGAAGAGAATACGGCAGCGGGCGAGGGGGCGGGTATTGATCCGGCGATACGGGCCGAGATCGAAGAATTGCGCCGGACTTGGGGCGAGTGGGAGGGCGGGTATTGGTTCCCGCAAC
>DQLG01000069.1 GCA_015660315.1 Candidatus Latescibacterota bacterium | reverse complement strand
CCTTCGGGTTTGGCGGGCAGGTGTTGGCGGAATGCGAGGGGCATTTGCCATCGCTGGAAGCGATCGTGCTGCAGATGCGCTCGGTGCATCACGTGCAGATTCCGCTGCACGGATTTGCATTGTTGTATGGAGAGCACGACTTGCGGCAGATTGAGCGCGAGTTGGAAGCCTTAACCGTTGGAGCTATGGTGGAGGCGAAAAAGTTTCGCGTGACCACCAAGCGCACAGGGCATCATCTTTTTACCAGTATGGATGTACAGCGAGCGGCAGGCACGGTGTTGCAGCGAAAATACGGGTGCGCGGTGGATCTAGAAAACTACGACGTCAATATTCGCGTCGACGTTTACGACCGCATTTGTTTAGTCGGTTTGCAATTGAGCAAAAAGGCCTTGAGCAATCGGTATCGGCGGCGTAGCTCACCGCGCGCCGCGCTCAAGGCTCCGGTGGCTTACGCGCTGCTGCAATGGGCGCAGTTGCGGCCGGACGCCAAAGGTGCCCTGCTCGACCCGTTCTGTGGTTCGGGCACGATCCTTATCGAGGCGGCGCAGCTCTACCCGCACCTGGAACTGCACGGCTGCGATATCGACGCGCGTGCGGTCGAGGGGACGCGTGTGAACGCCGTGGCAGAGGGGATTGAAGATCGTTTGCATCTTTCGCAGGGCGATGCGCGCAAATTGAGCGCGGCGTATCCGGCGGGGCGCTTCGGTGCGATCGTCACCAATCCGCCCTATGGGATCCGGTTCGGCCAACATCTGAATTTTTACCGTTTCTACCGACGAATCTTACAGGAATGTTGGAATTTGTTGGGCGAAGACGGGATACTGGTTATCGTAGTATTCAAGCGCACGGAGTTTTATCGCGGCCTAGTCCAGTTGGGTCTATTCAAGACGATAGAGGAGCGGGTGGTGGAGACCGGCGGCGTTTTCCCGGCGGTCTACGTGTTGCAGAAGGTTGCCGCAGCGGATCAGCCCGCGATAGAATAGACGAAAAACTGTTCTCCTTGGCTGTCGACACGGCAAACCCATTCGCCGGTGGGGGAGACGACGCCCGAGGGGGCGGAGCAGGGCCATTTCTTTGGCAGGCAATTGTCGACGGTGACGATCCACAGCTTGCCCGCCCGGGCTCGCATCCGCAAGTTGGTTTCGTGATACTGGAAGCCGACTTGCGACCATTCGTCGCCTTTGCGCCCGCCGTTGACGGCGTGGAAGATGACTCGCGCGCCCATGTCGGAGAGTTGCTGGGTCAGATGGGGGTCGGGTTGCGGCGTACAGCCGGGATTGGCCCAGAGGTCGTTGCAGATCAGACCGCCGATCGGGGTGTCGGGCCAGTCATAAAGGCGCAGTGGGGCGACGGCATAGTGTTCGATTTCTCCGCGCGGCGGGTCGGTTAGGCTGCCGCAGGTCAGGGTTTTTGAGTGAAAACCCAAATACGCGCCGTCTGGGGCATAGAAGCGGATTTGGTTATAACAGCGGTCGTCGTCTTCGACGAAACAGGTCCCCAGCGCTAAACCCACATTCGCGCGGGCGGCGGCGGCGGTGACTTTCGCCAATGCTCGTTTAACGGCGGCTGTATCGAATTCGGGTGTGTAGCCGCTGAGCGAGCCTTCGGGGGTCAGCAGAATGTCCGCTTGTTCGGTGCCGGCGAAATCGATTGCCCGCATAATGGTTTCGACATTTGCCTCGATATCGGTGCACACGGGTATTTGTGCGCCGGCGATGCGCAGTAGGTTGCTATCCATGATGATCTCCTTTAGGAGAAAGATATGCTCGACTCGACAAGCGACAAAACATCAGTAACCCTCTACTTGGTCCGTCACGGTGAAGTTCACAATCCAGAGGGCGTGATCTACGGCCATCTGCCCGGCTTCGGGCTGAGCGAGCGCGGGCGCGGGCAGATCGCGGGCGCGGCGGAGGTCCTGGCGACGCATGGCCCGTTTAGCGCGCTTTATGCCTCGCCATTGCAGCGGGCGCAGGAATCGGCGGGGTTGTTGGCCGAACCGTTGGGCTTGCTGCCGGTGACTGAGCAAGAAATCATCGAGACGGGCATCGGCAGTTTTCAGGGGCGGCGTTTTGAAGAGTTGCCGCGTCCTTATATAACTGAGGAGGGGGCGCACCCGGAACTCGAATCGGCGGCCTCGATACGCACGAGATTCCTGCAATGGGCTGACCGGGTTCGGATGCGGCATGCGGGAGGGAAAGTCATTGCGGTGTCACACCGAGATCCGATTATTGTCGCGTTGCTGCATTGGACAGGCGTTGGCCTAGCGGCGTTGCCGGATTTCCCGTTGGAGACCGGGGCGGTTTATGCGGTGTGCCTGGGCGGCGAAACCCGCGTCAGCGCGTTGACTTAATTAATGCTCGCGATTGCGCTGATCGTGTTTGCCGCGTTCGCGCTGAAGGTGTGGGCGCTGGGATTCGGGTTGCCTAGCTGGCTGCATCCTGACGAATACAGTTTTGTTTTTTTCCGCTTAGTTTCTTTGGTGGTGATCTCAATCCACATTTTTTCACCTATCCGACCTTCCATTATTATCTGCTATCCCTGGTTTACCTAACCTATTTCGCGTGGCAGAATACTTTCGGCGTGGGTTATTCGTTCGAACAGTTCCTGGTATTCCATTATTTATG
>DQLG01000801.1 GCA_015660315.1 Candidatus Latescibacterota bacterium | reverse complement strand
GATAGCAAAGCCGCTCAAAGATTACCCACAATCCAACCTCGGCGCTGCTGGTGGCAGGAAGCTGGGCAATGCAACCGACGGATCTTGACATATAATCAAGGATGGTCTTTACTACATTTCGTGAATTTGAATGATAAAACGAGCGTGATGCTCTATCCCCGAGAGGTTTATAATGGCTGATAATAACAACGAATTTGGCGCACGTGCCGAGCTGGAATCCAGCGGTGGCAGTGGCGCGATATACCGCATTCAAAAGCTTGAGGAAGACGGCGTCGCCGAAGTGAGCCGATTGCCTTTTTCTATCAAAATCCTGTTAGAGGCGGCGCTCAGACAGTGCGATGGTTTTGAGATTACCCGCGAGGATGTCGAGCGCATCGCACGGTGGAGCCCCGAGACGGCGGGCAAGGAGGAGATTCCCTTCAAACCGGCCAGGGTAGTGATGCAGGATTTTACCGGGGTACCGGCGGTCGTCGACTTGGCGGTGATGCGGGACGCGGTGGTTGATCTGGGCGGTGACCCCAAGAAGGTCAATCCATTAATCCCGGTGGATTTGGTCATCGACCATTCGGTGCAGGTTGACCACTACGGTCTGCGTAAGGCGCTGGAGATGAACACCGCGCGCGAGTTCGAGCGCAACCGCGAGCGCTACGAATTTTTGCGTTGGGGCCAGGAGTCGTTCGACAATTTCCGCGTCGTGCCGCCGGCCACCGGCATCGTGCACCAGGTCAACCTGGAATATTTGGCGCAGGTGGTGCAGGAGCAGGATGGGACGTTTTTCCCGGATAGCCTGGTTGGTACAGATAGTCACACCACGATGATCAACGGTCTGGGTGTCTTGGGCTGGGGCGTCGGTGGGATCGAGGCCGAGGCGGTGATGTTGGGCCAGCCGATCTATATGCTTTTGCCACATGTCGTCGGTTTCAAACTGACCGGCGAAATGCCCGTCGGCACGACGGCGACAGATCTGGTGCTGACGGTGGTGGAGATGCTGCGTGCACATGGCGTGGTGGGCAAATTTGTCGAGTTTTATGGGCCGGGAATGGGCAAGCTGAGTCTGGCCGATCGGGCGACGCTGGCTAATATGGCGCCTGAATATGGTGCGACGATGGGGCTTTTCCCCGTCGACGAGGAGACCTTGGCTTATATGACGCTGACCGGTCGCAAGAAGGCGGTAGTTGAAAGGGTGCGCGCCTATATGAAAGCGCAGGGCATGCTCTATAAAGCGGATAGCCCCGATCCGATTTTCAGCGAGCGGTTAGAGTTGGATATGGCTACGGTCGTGCCGAGCTTAGCCGGGCCGACGCGGCCGCAAGACAGGGTAGCGCTCAAGGATATGAAGAACGAATTCATCGCATCGTTGGGCGATCGCTTCAAAGTGCCCGACGACGGCAAGAAAGTCGCAGTTGATTTGGCCGACAAGGGCACCGTCGAACTTTCCAATGGCTCGGTGCTGATCGCCGCGATCACTTCCTGCACCAATACCAGCAACCCCAGCGTGATGTTGGGCGCTGGAATGTTGGCGCGCAACGCGGCTGAGAAGGGCCTGTCGGTGCCGGTTTATGTCAAGACTAGCCTAGCGCCGGGTAGCCGGGTCGTCACCCGCTATCTCGATGCGGCCGGAGTTTCAGAAAGCTTGGACGCATTGGGCTTTCATACGGTCGGTTATGGTTGCACGACCTGTATCGGCAACTCGGGCCCGCTACCCGAAGAGATCGCCACGGCGGTCGCCGATAACGACCTAGTCGTCTGCAGCGTGCTCAGCGGCAACCGCAACTTCGAGGGGCGGGTACACGCGGTGACTCGGGCCAATTTCCTCGCATCGCCGCCCTTGGTGGTGGCCTACGCGCTGGCGGGGCGCACGACGATCGACTTCGACAGTGAGCCGATCGGGCAGGACCAAGAGGGCAACGATGTTTTCCTCGCCGATATATGGCCGTCGTTGGATGATATCCGCGCGGAGATCGCCCGCTCGCTGACGCCGAAGATGTTCGAGGAGGAATACGGCAATGTCTTCCGCCAAAACGAAACCTGGAACGCGATTGCGGTGCCCGAGGGCGAGCGTTACGCTTGGGCGCCGGAAAGTACCTATATCCGCAAGCCGACCTTCTTCGACGGTCTGACGAAACAGGTGCACGCGATCCAGCCGATCAAGGGCGCCCGGGTATTGGCTAAGCTAGCCGACAGTGTGACCACCGACCATATCTCCCCGGCAGGGGCCATCGCGCCGGGCAGTCCGGGGGCTACCTACCTCGAGGAGAACGGGGTCGAGCGCCAGGATTGGAACAGTTATGGTTCGCGCCGCGGTAACCACGAGGCGATGATGCGCGGGACATTTGCTAATATCCGCATCCGCAACGAACTAGTGCCCGGCGTCGAAGGCGGTTATACGCGCCACATGCCTTCGGGAGAGCAGACGACGATCTACGAGGCGGCGATGCAGTATATCGACGAGGGCGTGCCTTCGATCATCCTCGGCGGCAAGGAATACGGCTCGGGTTCGAGCCGTGACTGGGCGGCCAAGGGGCCTTTCTTGCAGGGCGTCAAGGCGGTGATCGTCGAGAGCTACGAGCGCATCCACCGCTCGAACCTGATCGGCATGGGCATCCTGCCCTTGCAGTTCGCCGCCGGCGAAGACCGTAACTCGCTGGGATTGACCGGCGAGGAGGTCTACGACATCGAGGGGCTCGACGACGACTTGCAGCCGGGGCAGGTGTTGGAGATTGTCGCCAAAGGCGATGATGGTGAGAAGCGCTTCAAGGCGATTTGCCGCATCGACACGCCGGTGGAGATCAACTACTATCGCAATGGCGGGATCTTGCACACGGTCCTGCGGCGCATGGCGGATTAGGGATTATTTACAGTTATATCGAAAGGGCTCCGGTGGTTGCCGGAGCCCTTTCATTTGTTTGTGCTGTTGATCTATATGGAGTGGCGGTACTAACAAGTGGTCTGCAAAAGGTGATTCATGTCGAATGGCAGTAGACTTATCGGATGCTGGGCACTGGCATTGATCTCGGCGGCGGCATTGCGCCTGTGGGGCCTTGTCACCGGATCGCTGCAGTGGCATGCCGATGAGTTTTACTTGGTGTGCGTGCCGCTGAAATTCTTTAGCGGCGAGCTTGACCCGGCACGTCGTCGACGATGAGAATTTCGGAGGCCTGTAGGTCCATAGATCGCTCTCCTCGGGTCAATGACAAAAATGGCTAACTGAACTATTAT
>DQLG01000612.1 GCA_015660315.1 Candidatus Latescibacterota bacterium | reverse complement strand
TCTGTACATAAAGGTAGTCGCCCCAGAGTATGGGCGAGGCGTGGCCGGCTCCGGGAATCGCTGTTTTCCAGCGGATATTCTTGTCTTCGCTCCATTCGACAGGCGGATTGCCCTGGTGAACCAGTCCGTTGAGGTTGGGGCCGCGCAGGGTCGGCCACTGGGCCTGCTGCGCATAAACAGATATTGCAAGCGCGAGGGTGCACAGAAGAATCAATAGTGTTCTCATCGCAGATCTCCTTTCAGTCGTCTTAAATCTCCGTTAGTCGTTCAGAGAAATATATTCATCCATCAATTTCGTAAAAGCTCTAAATATGGTCGACTCGACATAAACAGGCTGCAAACGATTGGGAATGGCTTTTTCGAGAGGTAGGCCAAAGGTCGCATCTGTGGGCATATAGCCCCTGGAGTCGGGCATAACGCTCACGGGCCACTGGGCCTGTGTTTTTGCGATGGCGCTGGATGCTGTGCGGATCGTAACAACTGAGTCCACCGCCCTAGGTAGCGAACCACAGCAGGCCCTCACCATCTTCGAGTTGCCATTGACTACATTAAAGGCGAGTCCTTCGGCAGGGATGTAAATGCGCCATGTTCGGCAAGAAGGAGGTGCAGGCTGGTTTAGCACCTGTTGTCCAAAGAGCTAGGTAGGCTTAGATGTTCGCTTCTTGACGGCGATGTGGTAGGTAGGAGATACGACAAAATAGGAAAAAGCTCCGAAGTGGAGAAACCCATCTTCGGAGCTTTTTTGTAATTGGCCGCGGGAGTGGCTCTACCGATCAGTTGCCGGCAAAAGCCAGCCAGTTGGCTCCGATTCGTGTGCGGGCATTGGCTTGCCAGGAGCTTACACTTTCTTCGAGGGCCATGTAAAAGGGCGCTGGCCGTCGTGCCCGTAGGTGAGGAGCGCTGTCCGCCTCGGTGACTCAGCCTCCCAGCGATACGCTCCGTGACAGACAGCCCCTCCCAAAAAGAAGAGCACAGATCCGCGCCGCATTTGCACGTGGCGGATCGGCGCGCGCTCGTTGCAGACCCGCACCGATTGCGGCATGGGGTAACAGGATTTGTGACTGCCCGGGACTATGACAAATCCGCCATCGTCGGGCCCGACATCGGTGAGTTGCCAAGCGATGTTGATGACTGATTTGGTGTGCGCGCGCCCGTTGACCATCTCGTAGAGCTTGCCGATGCTGGTCGGGTTGGCGTTGCCTGCGTGCAGCATCTGCCCGCTCGAACCTTTGACGTGGCACAGGGCTGTATTCTGGCTCACCTTGTAGCCCGCTCCAATCATCCAGTTCAGGCGTTGGATGATGGCGGGATGCGCCAGCATTTTGAGGAATGGCTCATTGTGCGGCGCCGGTAGTTGAAACAGGTCCTTTAGGTCCGGCCGGCCCGTGCCCGAGATCGTCGGCGCCCCGGGGATGTCAGCAAGCGTCACGTCCCCGTCAAGCTTGTCGCCGACGCCTCGGTAGACCATGCGATCGAGGTTCGTGTCGATGCCCGCCACCGCCGCATCGACCCAATCATCGTCCATGACGCCCTCAAGCAACAGGTAGCCGTGGGTGTCAAACGCCCAGCGCTCGGCGTCCTCGTCTCGGCGTTCGAACTCGAGAGCAGAGGAGGCCCGCTGCGCCGCGTCGGCATTGTCGGCAGCGCTAAACCAGGTGGCCGTGCCGTCCGATAGTAGCAGGCTATGCGAGTCGCTGCCCGCGAGTACGGTTTGCTCGGCCTCGCCCAGCTCTTCCGCCCATGCAGGTAGGGGCGGCGTGTCCTGCTGGTCGGGTGGCAACTGTGGTCTAGCCGTGCGCGAGATGAAATCTACGACGAGCAGCTCACCGCCATCACCCTGCGGGCAAACCCCGTGCAGCGTGCTGGCGGCGCACAGCAGCACATCGCCAGCCGCCAGCGCCGGGCGCTCGGCGACGGGGCTGGAGGAGGGAAGCGGTGGGGCAGGTAGCCCGCTCTTGTGCGTGGAGGGCACCACGACCAGTGGGCACTGGCCGTCGGCGGAGTCGGTGAGTGCGATGGCCACCACCAGCCCCTGGCACTGCCGGATACGGATCTCTTCCCAGGCGCCGCCGACCCGCTGGAGTTGCGCTCCATCGGCGTTGCGGCCATTCCACCCGGTTAGGTTGACATAGGCCCGTTCCAGCGTGTCCACCCCGCCTTCTAGGGGCAGGGATGCCTCGTCGTGCTCTCCTGCGGCATCGGCAGAGACGTGCCTCGCCTGGCCGTCTTGGCGAAAGCCATCGCCGCACAGCTCGCGCACATAGCGCCCGACGGCGCCGCCCTCGCTGCAGAGGTCGCCCAGTTCATCGTCGCGGCACGCGGATAGTTCGGCCGGGCTGAGGACCTGTGGCAGTACAACGAACCCGAGCGCGTCGAAGGTGAAATCTTGTTCTATGGTAAGGATTGAGGGCTCGTGCGCGTGTGTTGCCTCGTTCCAGTGGCTCACGGTGAAGGTGTCGGCCATGGTCAAACCTCGACGGATGCTGGAGGGTGGACAGTGGGCTTGTCCGCGGCTACGCTATCTATCGATAACGCTGCTACGGCGAGAAACAAAACAAAGACCGCGTATCTCATAATTGCGGCTCCTATTGATAGCCGATGTAGTAGGCGTAATATCCGTGTCGTCTTTACTGGTAGTCTAATGAATAAACTAACTGCAGTCGTGACGCAATAATGAATTGCAGGCGAACTGCCGCAATGGAGGGCGGGTCGTGTTTTTTGCAGTTTAGTTTTCAATGGGGTGGTTGCACGAATCCTCATCAGCGGGTTGCCCTCTAATGAGCCCCGATCACCACCAAGTCGCGCGGTGGTAGCGGGAATTGGTGCAGCATTATACGGTGCATCATTTCCTTCATCAATTGCTGACGCGCCGGCTGATACAGAGATATTCTCCCGAAGTCCGCGATCGCGCCGTGCGGATGGTCTTTGATCACGCGAGCGAGTATGGATCCCAGTGGGAAGCCATCCGCTCTATCGCTTCAAAGATCGGCTGCACGGGTGAGACGCTACGCACCTGGGTGCGTAAGAGTGAAGTTGATACGGGCCGTCGGGCCGGTGTCCCGACCGAAGAGCGCGTACGCATCAAAGAGTTAGAGCGTGAAAACCGCGAGTTACGTCAGACCAACGAGATTCTACGTAAAGCATCCGCGTTTTTCGCTCAGGCGGAGCTCGACCGCCGACCCAGGTGATGGTGACCTTTATCGACGACCATCGCACCCTATATGGGGTCGAGCCCATCTGTCGAGTGTTGCCGATGGCCCCGTCCACATATTACGAGCAGAAAGCCAGACCAGCCGATCCGTCTCGCTTGCCAACTCGAGTCCGCCGTGATACCCAGCTTTGTACAGAGATTGAGCGAGTCTATAACGAGCATTTCCAGGTGTATGGTGCGCGCAAAGTAGGGCGGCAGTTGTTGCGCGAAGGCCATTCGGTCGCCCGGTGCACCATTGAGCGCCTAATGCGACAAATGGGACTTGAGGGGGTACGCCGAGGTCCCCGATTCAAGGTGACGACCGTCGTCGACGAGGCGATACAGCGACCCGCAGATCGGGTGGAGCGTGATTTTACGGCCCAACAACCCAATCAGCTATGGGGGGCCGATCTCACGTATGTGGCCACCTGGAAGGGCTTTGTCTACGTCGCCTTCGTCATCGACGTTTTCTCACGAATGATTGTGGGCTGGCGTACTTCGACTACACTACGCAGCGATCTGGCCCTTGATGCCCTCGAACAAGCCCTGTATGCCCGGCCCGAAAGTGATGAATTGGTACACCACAGTGATCGGGGCGTGCAGTACGTTTCGATTCGCTATACGGACCGATTGGCTCAAGCCGGGATCGAAGCATCTGTGGGTAGGGTCGGTGATGCCTACGACAATGCGCTGACCGAGACGGTTATCGGTCTCTTTAAAACAGAAGTGATTCGGCTACGTGGCCCCTGGCATCACGTGGAACACGTGGAGTTTGCCACACTCGAGTGGGTGGATTGGTTTAATAACCGACGGTTATTGGAGCCGATCGGCAATATGCCCCCAGTCGAGTTTGAACTACTCTATTATCTGCAACAGAGTAGTCCAGTCAGAGTGGCGGGACTCAACTAAACCAGTCTCCGGTAAAACTGGTACGATTCAGCTCAGCATCCGGTCCGCAACTGATTCCGACATGAAGAGTAGGCCCTTTGTGGAGATCGCTGGTCGGGCCATGGGGAGCCCTGCAAGCGCTGCCGAATTTATCGCTCAAGCGCGGTCCAGAGACGCATCAGTCCTAGTTGCCTGCTCCGAAGGTAGAGTCGTAGGTACGCTCATTTCAGAGCTACGGGACGATGGATCAATCGAGATCATCAATGTAGCTACCGCCCACGACATGGAGCGACAAGGTGGCGGTCGTTCCATGGTTTCGTATCTTCTCGAGCGAAGCAGGGGGCGCCCTATCTGCGCGGAAACCGATGGGGATGCAGTCGGCTTCTATCGCTCGCTGGGTTTCGCGATCGAATCTCTGGGAGAGAAGTATCCTGGCACCGTGCGATATAGATGTGTGTCGATGGGACCCAGGTGAAAACCCGAAGGAATTGAGGCATTTGTGAAACAGAGAGTCTACGTGGAGACGTCGATCATCAGCTATCTCGTCTCAAGACCGAGTAGCGATGTACGTGTTGCCGCCAGCCAACTCATCACCAGAGAGTGGTGGGAGGAGCGAAGTCATCGGTTCGATCTCTTTATTTCTGAATTCGTCCTGACGGAAGCAGCCCTTGGCGATCCCGAAGCAGCTCGGTCTCGACTTGACGCACTGGCATCTATTCCGCTGCTTGCAGCGACCGAGCCGATCCGGCAGCTCGGCGCAGCACTGATGACCGAAGGGCCGATTCCAACAGTCGCGGAGATCGATGCCTACCACATAGCTATGGCGGCAGTGAATGGAATGGACTACTTGCTGACCTGGAATTGCACACACATTGCCAACGCGAGTATGCGTAGCAAGATTGAGGATGTCTGCCGCAGCAAAGGATATGAGCCGCCGATCATATGTACGCCACAAGAGCTAATGGAGGACTATAGCAATGGAACGTGATCCGATAGTAGAGGAGACCCGTAGACTTCGAGAGGAATATGCCGCGAAGTTTGCCCATGACCGTGATGCGATCTTCAACGACATCCTTCGCCGCCAGAAGGGGAAGGATTTGGTGACATTCCCACCGCATCTACCAAGGCACAAGCCTGCAGTGGCGTAGTACCAGTAAATCGAGCTATGCTGGGAGCAAGAGCCCCTGGCAGCATTAGAAACACATAACATGCAATACACCAGACGCGGCAGCGCAAGCCACAGAAGTCAATCGCAGATCGTGGCGGTCGTCGGTATCTTGGGATTAGGCGATCTTTTCGTAGGTGCCGCGAAGGTGATCGTTGCGTTATAGCAACTGAGTTTCCTCACTATCAGAGTTCGCCCACCCATGCAACCAAGACCGAAACCCATCGCCGTCCTCGGACGGTCCAGGCCGGGCCTGGCGATAAGGAGTCGTTCTTATGGCATCACGAATTGAAGCCACACCCACCCAGGGATCCCGGAGGAGAAGTCGCTCCATCTGGTTTCACCTGCACTTCTGGATTGCCTGGATCGCTGCGGTCCCGATTGCACTGCTCTGCCTGACTGGAGCGATACTGGCCTTCGAGCAGGAGATCTTTCAATGGGAACACAGTGAGCTCTACGAGCTCAAAGTGTCTGATCATCGGCTCACAGTTGGAGAAGTCATAGAGACGTACCAGGCCGCTGATCCTCCTCTACGTGTCAATCACCTCTCCATACCCCAGTCGCCGGAGCACGTCTATGGCGCCTACACATCCGGAGGCCGGGTCTTTGTCAATCCATACAACGGCGAACTCAGCCGTCTAGACGATGGGTTTTCGATCAGTCATCTGTTGATCGACGTACACCGGCGCCTGGCAGCAGGTCCCGTTGGGCGGCAGATCGCCGCCATCAGCTCACTGGTGCTATCCATCAGCTGCGTTGTCGGCCTGGTGCTGTGGTGGCCTCTGCGTGGGCGCACCTTCCTACGCGCTTGGCGACGCGGGTGGGCTCTCGACTGGCACAATGCATTGGGTCTGGTCGCCCTGGCCCCGCTCATCGTCATGGCCGTCACGGGAATGGACTTCACTTGGGGACGCCATGTCTGGCCAATTCTCGAAGGTGACACTCCGTCCCGGCCCCCCAGGCCGACGGCAATCGCTCCCGAGGGTGCTGAGAAACTTCCGATTGATGTTGTGGTGGACTCAGCATTGTCACTGATGCCTGACACGAAGTGGACCGGATTCCAGCCATCCAATGGGAGAGTCGCCGCGCAGGCCTTTTTCTTCAGCGACGGGAGCAATCACACCCAACTCTTT
>DQLG01000026.1 GCA_015660315.1 Candidatus Latescibacterota bacterium | reverse complement strand
GCGCTATTTAGCGCGCTGGCGGGTTTTGTCGTTGAGCAGTTGAGCCGCCAGTCGACTCGTTTTTTGCGGCTGCTGGTCAAAGCGGCCTTTGTCGTTACGGTCGTCGGCAATCTTGCGCAGGGATATGCACTGTCCTTCCAAGGGGTGCAATACGCGTTGTCGCAACAGACAGCGGATGGCTTCCTGTTGGAGAACGAGGCGAACTTCCAGGCTTTTCGCTTTGTCGATAAACATCTGCCGCCAGAGGCCAAAGTGCTGTTGCAGGGCATCGTCAAAGGATACTATTGCGAACGCGTTTATCTCTGGGACCACCCCTATCAGATGTTGCTGCAATACGGCGACTACAAAACGTCCGAGCAGTTGCTAGCGCGACTCGGCGAGTTGGGCATTACCCATATCGCGCGGATGATCTACATACCCCCGGGGCGCACCGAGGGGGTGGGCTATCCGCAATACTTTGCCGATCCATTGCACGAGGATTTTCGCAAGAAATACCTGAAACTCTTGCATCGAGACAACGGCTATGTGGTTTTTGAGGTCGTATATCCCTCATGAGGCACAAATGCAATTAAAGGACAAGGTCTACTTTATCGCCTGCTGTTTTCCGCCCTTTGGTCGCGGCAATGCCATAACCAACTCGTGCGTCGCCAATTATCTGGCCGAAGACTTTTCCGTCGATGTGGTGTGCATGCAGCGCGAGGACGGCGGGTTGATCGCCTATCAGGAAGACCGCAGCCTAGAAGAGGCGCTGCATCCGCAATTGAATGTGCATCGCATACCAGCGGCTAATTGGCATGGGCTCAATATCATTCTCTATGCTTTGGGGATTTTGCCCTGTTATTATCTGAATTGGGCTTGGCGCGTCTGGCGGCAAAGAACAACCTTGTTCGCGGAGCCGGGTGCGGTTTTTGCCGTATATCCGGTTTTTTCCGATTTGATTGTGGGGTATCTAGTCAGCCGGCGGTACGGATTTCCACTACTCGTCGATTTCCGGGACGATTTTTCCGGGGTGATGTCGAGGGGATGGCGCCGCCTGCTGCGGCCTGTTTATCGCCTGCTCGAAAAGCGCATTATACATGCGGCCGATCGCATCAGTGTCACAACCGAGGCGCTGCGCGAGGATTTGCTCGGTCGTTATGGCCTCGCCCCCGACAAAGTAGAGGTTGTTTATAATGTCGTTCCGCCAATAGCGGATGAAGGGCCAAAGAGTCAGCAGCAGCAAGGGCCGCTGCGCGTCATTTACGCCGGGGCGATGTCGCGCGTGCAAAAGCCGGAGATTCTGCTCAAAGCCTATGCGGCTTTATTGGCCGGTGATAACCAGTGGTCAGAGCGCTTAACGGTCGATCTTTATGGTCCTGAAAGTCCTTATTTTTCAAGGAAGATACGCAGTTTGCTATCGGAGGATTGTAGCTTTGGCGGGTTTGTGCCGCAGGCAGAGATGGCGCAATTGGTTCAAGCAGCGGATATCGGTTTCTTTTCTTTGAGCGAAGAGACCTATGCCTATGCAACACCGACCAAACTTTTTGATTATATCGAGGCCGGGGTGCCGATTGTCGCCTCGTTGCCGGATGGGGCGGCCCGCGATATAGTAGAGCGTCATAAGATCGGCCTCGTCGCCGATCTGGGCGATATTGCGGGGCTTGCAGCCTGCCTGCAAGAGATGGTAGAGAATGATCAATTGCGTCAGCAGTGCAAAGCTAATATGCGGTCGATACGCGATGATTTTCGTCCACGTAGGCAAGTTGACAAGTGGTGCAACTTGCTGAAATATATGGGTTTGGAATCTAAAAAATCCCTACAAAGAGAGCCTTCGCTCAGTACCGACAGTGTGGTCGAGGCCGCTAGGTAGTCTTCGGGCTGGCATGGTATTTGCCATAAATTTGAAAACCAGATTCGTTGTAAAAGAGGAGTAGTATAAATGAAGCATCGCCTACTAGAGTTGTTGGCCTGCCCGCATTGCGGAGAGGCGTTTAGCTTGGAAGAGTTCGCAACGAGCGAAAACGCCGATGGCCAGGTCGAGGTTGAGCAGGGCATATTGCGCAGTCTCTGCGGCAAGTGGTATCCGATTGTCGATGCGGTGCCGGTGATTCTGCCCAATGCGCTGGATATTTACAGTGACTTTGCCCACGAGTACGCCGACCGATTGCCCGAATGGCCGATCTCGGCCGACGAGATCCGCCGTTTCGAAGAAGAAAAGAAAAAGACCCAGGAAAGTTTTGGTTTTGAGTGGACCGTGTATTCGACGGTGCGCGACGAACGCGATGAGGGCTATGTGCTCGAAGGGGGGCTGACGCCCGAATTTTTCACCGGCAAACTCGTGCTCGACGCCGGCTGTGGTTATGGGCGCCATTCGCGTATCGTGCAGGAGTTCGGGGCCGAAGTCGTCGGCATCGACTTGAGTGTCGCTGTGATCAATGCGCGAAAAATTACCAAGGATATGCCCAAGGTGCACATCGTGCAGACCGATTTGTTCTACCCGCCCTTCCGCAAGGAGATTTTCGACGTCGTCTTCAGTTGGGGCGTGCTGCACCATACGCCGGATCCGCGCCGCGCCTTTGAAGGCCTTGTCGACTTCGTCAAACCCGGAGGGGATATTTCGGTAAAGATCTATCGCAAGCGCCCGGCACCGGCCCGGTTCATTGAGAGCCTCATCCGCAAGGTCACGTTGCGCCTGCCGCTGAAAACCCTCTATGACCTTTCTTATCTGTGTGTGCCCATCAACTGGTTCTACTGGGCAGTGGGTCGGCATATTCCCGGTGTGCGTGAGCTAATTCTGGGCACGATCCGCTGTGATCGAGACTGGCGCATCTCCCATATCGACACCTTTGACTGGTATCACCCGCAGTATCAATTCCACTTCCCGATGGAGGAAGTCGAAGACTGGTTCAAAGAAAAGGGTTTGCTCGACGTCTATGGTGTCGAAAGCAAGGGCATGCGTGGTCGCAAAACTGTCGAGCAAACCGTTGGCGAGGCAGTCTAAAATGATGCAAGAGGGACTGAGCACCATTGCGCGAAAGGCCGTATCGTTGCTTAGTCCTGGGTATTTTTTTCGCCGCACGATGGCGGTGCCACAGGATATCGGGCCCTTTTGCGTATTGTCTTTCGATTGCGATTTCCCGCGTGATATCGCGGTGCTGCCCGAATTGGTGTCGCTATTACAAGAGTACGAAGTTCCGGCTTCATTCGCCTGCATCGGCCGTTGGGTGCGCGAATATCCCGCTGAGCACCAGCTGATAGTCGATGCGGGTTTCGAAGTGGTCAACCACACCGAAACCCATCCCAATCTCTACCACCCGCAATACGATTACGCCCGAGTTGAAGGGCTCAGCCGCGAGATGTTCAATCGCATCGGCCCCGGCAGGCGGCGCGAAGAAATAGTGCGAGGTCACGAGACCATCTCGGAGGTATTGGGGGTCGAGCCTATCGGATTTCGCACGCCGCATTTTGGCGCGCTGCACGTAGATGACGTTTACGCACCTCTGGTTGAATTAAACTACCGTTTCTCCTCGTCGGTGATGGCGGCGGAACGCGGCCAGGGTCCCTACAGGCCCCTGGAAGGGCTATGGGAGATTCCGGTGAGCCCGTGTCCGCTACATCCTTGCGGCGTGTTTGATTCGTGGCATAGCTTGAGCAAGAGCAACGCCAGTCATCGGGTGCCTGGTGAATTGTCCGGTCTCTTCGCGACACTTATCGATACGGTGGTTGAGGTGGGTGGGCTGGCTAATGTTTATTTCGACCCGAAAGATGTGGTGGAATCCGGCGAAATGCAGCGCATGCTGCAGATCTT
>DQLG01000274.1 GCA_015660315.1 Candidatus Latescibacterota bacterium | reverse complement strand
GTAGGCGCGGGTGTGGACCGAGAAATGCACGACATCGGGCTCGTGGCCGACGTGTTCGAGTATGTCTATCTCGCCATTGTCGGGCCAGTAGTGCTCGCCGCCGTAGGTGTCGTGGGTCGGTAGCATCCACAGCGCAGGCCAGGTGCCTCGGCCGAAGGGAAGTTTAGCGCGGATTTCGAAACGGCCATAGGTCCAGTCGAGTTTAGATGCTAAGCGTGCCGAGGTGTAGTTGCGGCTGACGAATTTTTCGCGGTGAGCCTCAATGACTAGTAGGCCGTTTTCGACGCGGGCATTTTGCAGACGTTCGGCGGTGTAGTGTTGCTGTTCTTCGTTGCCCCAGCCGCCGCCGCCGACCTCGTAGCGCCAGTTGGAGGAGTCGGGCAGCCCTTCGCCGGTGAATTCGTCGGCCCAGACGAGCGACCAGTCGTTTTGCGCGGCTGCGGATTGCGCGCCGAGCAACAGGGCGATTAGCGCTATAAGCAGCATAGGGCTAATCATCCGGGCAATTGCCTATCGGCGAAATCGAGATATTGCGCCCAGTCGTAGGCGGTTAGGTCGTGGCCGCCGCTGCGGATATGGTAGCCGATGCGGCCCATAACGGGCTGGTCGACGGCGGGCATTACTTCGACGGGTAGGCCCTGGGTGCCGAGCAGGCGGTAGACCGGGTCGGCACCCAGAGCGGCGAGAAATTCTCCACGCGGGTCGCACCAGCGGTCTTCGACGGCGCTGGCGACATAGAGCGGGCGCGGCGCGCAAAGTGCCAATAACATGTGTTGGTCTACGGGCAATAAGTCTTCGGCGTCGTTGTAGCGGCGGAAGTTGTCGCAAAACCAATGTGGGAAGGTTTCATTGATGTCCTTGATGGTCTCGCCATAACGACGACGGGAGAGCGCCGCGCCGCCGCAGCCCGATTCGTTGGAAATTACCAGCGCGAAACGCCTGTCACAGGCGCCGGCCCACAGCGAGGTTTTGCCCAGCCGCGAAAGCCCGAGTACCGCAACGCGGGCGCGGTCGACCTCTGTGTCGGTTTGCAGGTAGTCCATGGCTCGGCTCAAACCCCAAGTCCAAGCGCCGATGGTGCCCCACTCGTTGGGCGCGGGCCGGGTCTGGCCTTCTTTAAAAAACAGCGGGTGGATGCCGTTTTGGTAGCCGTCGTCGTAGTCGGGATCGAGGTCGCCGCTATAGACGGTGGCTAAGCCATAACCGCGCGCGAGCACCTCGTCGACGCACCAACGACTGGCCAGGCAGCCGCGCGAGTCGATGGTGGCGCGGTTATCGACGATGCCGTTTTTCTTTTCGGCGCGCATCCAACGCGGGTTGAGATGAATCTCGGGGTCGAGCAGGACGGTGTGGTTGCCGAAGAAGTTGAGGCCTAGGAACACGGGTAGCGGGCCTTTTGCGTCGGCGGGCAGGTAGAGCAGGATATCCATGCTCGGGCCGTCGTTGTCGGCGGTGAAATACACACTGATTTGGCGGCGACGGGCGCGGCCCCCTAGGGCTTGCCCCTCTTCGGTGACGACAAAACGCATGTCGGGTAAGGCGGCGGGCATTTCGCCGAAAACCTGAGTCTGAAAGAGTTGCAATATTTCCGGGCGGCGCGTTTGTGTCCAGGCTGCCGCGTCGGCGACGGTCTCGCCGTTTTCCATCAGTAATGTTTCGGGTAGGGTATAGCTCGGGACTTGCGCTTCGTCGTAATTTGTGTTTGCTGTCGGCATAGTTACCATTTTTGCATATATGTAATAAAGTTGGATAACTATTAGAGTAGGGTGGGCTGTGGGTCATTGCAAGCGCATATTTGTGGCGTTGCGCGTTTAGCCTATGTTTTGGCCGTATCTCATATCAGGAGACTATAATGTCGGTTATTGAATTGGCGTCTGGGCATGCGATGCCCTTGCTGGGTTTGGGCACGTGGCAATTGCGGGGGGATGAATGCACGCGCGTGGTACAGATGGCACTGGAAATGGGCTATCGGCATCTCGACACGGCGTATAATTATAAAAATCAGGTGGAAGTTGCCCGGGGGCTTCAGGCGAGTGGAATCGAGCGCGGCGAGGTTTTTGTGACGACAAAGATCTGGCCCGATGCGTTGCAATACGAGCAAGTGCATAGGCAATTTGCCGAGTGTGTAGAGCAATTGGCCACGGACTATGTCGACTTGTTGTTGGTGCATTGGCCGAATGAGGCGGTGCCTTTGGCCGAGACGTTGAAGGCTTTTGACGAGATTGCGGCGAGCGGTCGGGCGCGCAGCATTGGTGTGAGCAACTTTTCGCCCGCGCTGATCGACGAGGCACGAGAGGTGGCGAGTGCGCCGATCGTCAATAATCAGATTGAGCTGCACGTGGGCAATGTGGATACGGCTTTGCTGGAACATTGCCGAGCGCACAAGGTTGCGGTGACGGCGTATCGGCCGTTGGCTAAAGGGGATGCGGCCGATGACGCGGTGCTGGCGGCGATTGGCGAAAGATACGGCAAGTCGGCGGCGCAGGTGGCGCTCAGGTGGCTAGTCCAACAGGGGATTGTTGCGATTCCGAAGGCGAGTTCGCAAGGGCATCTGCGGGCGAATATGGATATTTTTGACTGGGCGTTGGATGCGGAGCAGATGCAGCGGTTGGGGTAGGAGCTGCGGAGGTGACGATCTATAGTCTATTTCAATACGCCATCGATATATTCCATTTGCTTTATTTTTTTACCACTCTCATCATAATAGGTCCATTTACCTATCATTTTACCGTCCTTATACATTCCTTCGATTGCCTTCATACCATTTTTATGATTCACCCGGTAAGAGCCGGACCTCTTTAAACCCAACTCATTATAGTGTGTAAGTGGAATAGTGTCGTTGGGACCATAGTGATACACAGTACCCGTCGTGCCTGAAAATGCATCTTCATTTAAAGTTAGATTTAATCGCTCTCCTTTAACAAACCCTGCGGCTTGTAAGGTGCCATCTTCGTTTTTAGAGATAGAGATGGAGTCTTCTTTCTTAAAGAAATACACCCACCCTAAGACTATAACTACCCCGATTGCACAAACTAAGATCAGGTTCAGTTTTTTCATGACTGATTCCTCCGGCTATGAGAATATTCTCATAGCTTCTGTTTTATTGTCATCTGACGCATCTCGCCCTCCTGAACCGCGTATCCCGTTGGGCGCAGGCGCCTATGCGCCGTAGCCAGAAGGGCGGTGTTAGAGGTAGTGAAAACGTACCTCGGTGATAGGTCTATTCATCTCCCTCACACATATCAACACATCTGTCGTTTCCCCAAATATCTTCGTCTAATAAGTTAGCATTTTTATCATACCACAAACTGCGCATTCTTTTTTCCATCCTTGTAGTGTCCTTCACTCTTTATCTGTCCGCTCTCGTAATATTAGACTGCTTTCTCATTCTTCCCACAACCACTTACACCAACCAACAAAAGTAGTGTTACAAGCAGTCCATCGTCAATATGCCTGTCAAAAGAAAACAAGACCAACAGCTTCTACATAGTATTAGCATACGTGTATTTATAATTTTTTCGTTATCTCTAACGGACTCACAATTCCCTACCCTGCAAACGCGGTGTAGGGAAGCCCCAAAGAGCCTAAGCGACGCCGATATTGCTATGAAGACCGCGCTCGCGGCTGGAGCGATGGTCGACCAATCAAGGTTGAGTTTAAGTACTTTCTCCATCGTCACAGTATCCGGCAATTGGTTGCGTAACTCCGGTTTTGTCTTACCTGCTTTCTTAACCGACCTCGGCAAGATCCACCGTCCGCCGCTCGCGGTCGGCCAATTCGGCGGCGGCCAACAACTGCACCGACCGGCGCCCGTCGTACATCGTCACCGGCATGTCCTCACCCTTGAGCAGCGCGTCAAAGAAGCGGTCGTTGGGATTATAGCCCTCGGGTTGAAACTTCTGCGAAATGTCTTCGATCGGCTGCCACTTTTTTGTTGATTCTTTGTAGTGCATTAGCGCGCCCGGTGCGCCGAATTCTGCGAAGGTCGACGGCCCGTCGCCGCGCACCTGCACCAGCGCGCCGTCGAAGCCATAGATCTCGGTGGCCAATGGCGCGGCGGTTTCGGTCTCGCTGGTGTGCAGAGTGACGATCATGCCGTCGGGGTAGCGGAAGACGCAGGCGTTATTGTCCTCGACGGGCAAGCCCTCGACACGCGCGCCGCCCAACGAGACCACGCATTCGGGCATGCCGAACATCCACGCCATCCACAGCATTGCGTGCGAGCCGGCGTGGTAGAGCGAGCGGCGGCCCTCGGCATCGGCGTCCTTCCAGGCCCAGGCGGGGTCGTTCATTATCGTTTGTGCATCGTTGTTGTTCTTGCCGTATTCGCGGTGGCCGTGGCGGCGGCGGACCTGGTAGATGGGGCCGAGCGCGCCAGTGTCGACGAATTCCTTCATTTTTTCATTGGCCGGGGTAAAGCGTAGGTTGTAGACGGGCATCACCTGGACCTTGTGCGCTTCGGCGGCGGCGATGACCTCATCGGCCTGGGCGACGGTGCGGGTGAAGGGTTTTTCGACCAGGCAGTGTTTGCCTTTTTCGATTGCGGCAAGGGCGTGCTCGCCGTGTTGTTGTGTCGGCGAGCAGATGCCGACGGCGTCGATGTCATCGCGCGAGAGCACTTCGTCGAGGTCGCCGATATATTCGACGCCGAACTTCTCGGCGGCAGCGCGCCCGCGTGCGGGATCGTCGTCCCAGATGCAGGCGAGGTCGACGTTGGGATGGCGTTCGGCGGCGGCACAGATGCCGTGTGCGTGCATAAACCAGAAGCTGAGTTGCGCAAAGCGGATGCGGTCCATGTTAGGTCTCCGGGATTTCGACGAAGCGGCCGGTGTGGCCCGCTTCCTTGATGGCCTCGATGACGCGCAGGGCTTGCAGGCCGTCCTGGCCGTCGAGGGCGGTGGGTGAATCTGCGCTATCGATTTTGCCTTGCAGTGCGTCGATAAAATGATCGGTCGAATTGCCGCCGTCGGGCAGGTCGTCGACCAGTGCCCAGAGGCCGCGGCGGTCTGAGGCGTAGAGTTGTTCTTTGTTGATGCGGAAGCTCTGCTCGCGGCAATAGACTGAAACCTCGTCTTGGAATTCGCCGTCGCCGCTGATGACCAATAGCTGCGCGCTCGGGCCGTCTTTGAGCGTTAAACGCATATCGACGAAGGTCTCGTAGCCTTCCGGGCTGGATTCGACGCGGCCTTCTACGCCGATGATCGGCTGGCTGGTAAGCCAGGGGATGAGATCGGCGATGTGTACGGTGCGCGCGTGCAGGATGCCGCCGTGTAGCGGAGCACGGTCGTCGATATTTTTGCGCTGTATGGCAGTGATGGCTTGGGGGATCGCACCGGCGGC
>DQLG01000427.1 GCA_015660315.1 Candidatus Latescibacterota bacterium | reverse complement strand
TAGTGTCCCAAGCTCTCCAGTTCGCTCTCGTTCGACGAGTGCGCTTCCCTGAACCAACTAGGCAGAAGCAGCCAGGGCACTTGTTGCAGACGCGGGTCGTCGAGTGGAATGGGGCCCAGGTAGCTGGCTTCAATGCCGGTGTACTCATCGAGGGCTTTGATCAGGTAGTCGAGGCTCTGATACTCGGTGAGTTGCACGCTGAGCGTCGCGGCGCTGCCCGACTCATGGGCCTCGACATTGGGAATGACCCGAGAACGGGTAAAAGCCTGGGCCAAATAGATATAACCGCTGATTTTTCGCCGATCATCGGGGTCCTGAACCACCATCGCCTGATATTGGCCGGTGTCCATATCGCGGATACTGAGCATATCGAGCGTCATGTCGACCTGCTCGCTCGTCTCTTTGACCCCAATTACTTCGACCTTGCTCAATTCGGGTAGGGCCAAAGCGGCGAGGGAGCCTTCCGCCCCTTCACCCGCCGCACCGGATCCCAAGCCCATGCGCGCGCTCGAACGCAAAGAAGGTGGGGAAATCTTGGCCGCATCTAATTTGTTGAGCAACGCATCGGTACGCATTGCAGCCAGGGCTTGTACTTCCTGCACCCGCGTCTTAGCGACCTTGGTCTGCTGGCGTTGATAAGCATCGCGAGGAACGGGCTGCTTGCGAAATTCGAGTGTGCGAGTCGTTGTCCTCGGTGCTTTATAAAACATGCTCGGCGGCGGCGGAGGTTCAAAAGTAATCCGGTGGACCACTTCGCGCACCCGTTCGCCCAGGGCGAGATAACCGCCCAGGAAAACAATGTGCAACCCCGCCGAGAGCGCCAAGCCGACTAGCAGCCAGCGGGGATTGCGAATAAGGACGCCAAAATGGCTATTCTGCATCAGTATTAAACCAAGGGTAAATGGGGTGGCCGGGAGGCTGAGAAATGCCTCCCGGCCACGGGTGTATTTAGAGCGTCTTCAGGAAGCTTATTGGTGCAGCTTCTTGACAGCAGCCCAAGTGCTGCCCTCGACCGCAGTCGGCGTCGAGAGATTGTTCCGCAGGATAAAGCGCGGCCAGCGATTGTTCTCGCCCAAGTTGCCTTGGTCACCGCCGAAATAGGTCTGGCCATACTGGTCGTCACCATCCGGATCCGGAATGATAAAACGACCGCGGAAGGCAAAACCCTCACCGACGCTGCTGCGATTGTCGGGATCAAAGAGGAAAACTAAATCCCAAGGCACACTGGCCTCGAACTGATATCCCATGCTACTAGGCCCACCAAAAAGCTGGGCGCCCAAATAGTAATCGGGGTCATCGCCGTAGTTGACCTGCGTGGCCTCACCATCCTGGTAATGGGCGATCTGCATCGAGGACACCGCATCGCCGGCGTTCATCGGCATGCAACGGAAGTCGACGATATTGTTGCCGTTGTTCGCACCCGTACCATCGCTCAGGTCCATGGTGATCCAGAAGGTGTCGCGTTGCCAGAAGGCATTGTCATTGACACCATCAGTACGGTTTTCGACCAGGTCGAGGTGATTATCGATATTATTGGCCGCGATATAGAGATTGTCCTCATCCCAGCTGAAATAATAGTTGGCGGTGAAGTCGGCATCGGTGCCGTTCTCGTCCGGGTCCTCGCCATCGGCGAGGTAGAGGTTATTATCGACGTCGATGGCATAGACGCGGATGCGACGCGACTCGAGATCCGTGTCGCGTGAATAGCCATAAGCATCGCCCCAGGCCCAGATATCCGAGGGAGCCCACGACAAGTAATAGGCACTGGACTCCATATCGCCTACATTGCCGTCAACACTGGGAGAGTACATAGGCACTCCACCATCGCCGGACTTCCAAAAGACACCATTGCCCATCAATTGGGCACTAGCGGTAGAGGACAGGGCTAACGCCCCGACCAACACTAGGTAAATAGCACGTTTCATCTCTTACTCCTTAGTTTGTTGGATTGTATAGTGCGCAATAACAGAAATTAACACTTCGTTACCGTTATCATCTCCTTTCTTCTGTGAGTTCCTCCCGGATCCGCACATACTCGCCAAGAGGTTGCCCTTATCGCACCCATCAAAACGCCTGAGCCATTTCCGCCACCGGCTCAATGACTTCACCACGTACGGCAAAGGTAAATTCTAGATCCACCTGACTCCCCGGCGTATCGTAAATACCAAAGTCCAATACAAAATCAGCTATAAATAATGTAACCTGTCCCGTGCCCGGTTCGAGGGGATCAAAGATCAGCATGCCCCGATAGGAGTTGCCTTTGAAAACAAAAGAGTCGCGATGATATACCGCCCCGCGCAAGACCCCCATGCGTTCCAGATATAACTTCTGCATATTGCCGCTCTGCACACCCCTTGACAACCAATAAGTCTCGAAGTTGCGCACATCGCCTCGAGCCTCCGCACGAGTCAATTGATAGGGGTGCAAAATCTTACCGCGATCGGTCTTGAGGAACACGCGTTCGGGCTGCATCAACACCTTGTCGAACGTTGGATTGTTGAGCAAAACCTGGAAGACCGTAAAACGAGGGGGCACGTGTCCGAGCGCCGGATCGACCTCGCCGCGATAAGTAAACGGATTGCTCTCATCGGGATAATGCGCATTGAGTTCCCCATCTTGCAAATGGCGCACTTTCAACCGCAAACCTTCCTTGACAAATACGATCCCGTCGTCGGCGTTATCGACCTGATAATCGTCGCCTTGCTGCAACGGGGTCAGATTTACTCGGTAGATCGCACGGATGGGAGTTAGCGTCAAGCAAGCACTGATTCCACTGGCCAAAACCAGCAGTGCAGCCAACCACGCTTTCTTCGAATTACTCCTCATACAGCTCTTTCGGTTACGTCTCATAAGTTGCCTAGCCGCAAGGTGACAAACTCGACGATATTGCTCAGCTCAGGATCGTCCGCGGCGAGTTGCAAAACCCGGGCATAGGTCCCGCGCGCATCGTCACTATTACCCAGGTGTTCGAGAGCCACCCCCTTGTTGGCTAAAGCCGCCAGCGCCGAATAAGAACCGGGAAAGTCGGCGTAGACACGCTCAAATCCCCGCGCCGCCTCGGTGTAATTACCGCGATCAAAATCGACGAAGACCTCATCGTAGGCCTTGCTGGCTAGATCTTCGTTGAGGTCGCGAATAAGTTCCTGCGCCTTTTTTGCTTCAGTAGTGCCGGGATAGCGTTGAAAGACTTGGCGATAGGCCGCCTGAGCCTGTGCGAAGTCCCGCTTACTATAATAGAAGTCGCCGATGGAAAACTGGGCATAACGAGCGTAGTCGCTCTCGGGAGCCTCTGCAATCAGTCGTTCCATCGTACCGATACTCTCCTCTTCTCGTCCCAGATCCATATAGGTCCAACTCGCCGAATACAGCGCCTTGGAAGCCATCGGAGTCTGCTGATAATCCTCCCCGACCCGCACATAGGTCTCCAGCGCTTCTTGGAATTTGCTGGCATTGTAGAGATTCTCGCCGCGGCGATATAGCGCATCGCCAGCTAGCTCATCGGCGGGAAAGTCTGCAACTAGGGCGGCAAAAGCTTCTGCCGCCTGCTCAAACTGGCCTAAAAACTCGTGACAATACCCCTGTTGATAATGCGCCGATGGCCGTTCTGGATGTTTGGGATAGGCCGTGATAAATTGCGCAAATCCCGTGGCGGCTTCCTCGTAGCGCGCCAAAAAAAACAAACAACGGGCGCGAACCGACATCAGCGTAGCGCGATTTGTCGAGTTGGGATAGCCCTCCATAGCTCCATCCGCCGCCGCCAGTGTTTCGCCATAGCGCTCTTGTTCGAGCAGCAGCGAGACCAGGACGAAATATGCTCGTTCGGCGCTGAACTGGCCCGCATCAGCCTGCGAGATGAGTCTGCGGGCCACCGCTTCGGTATTGCCGAGTTGGCCCTGATCGTAAAAGAGTTCCATCAACATCAACTCAAACTCAGCGCGCTCCTGGGCCGTGGCGGCCGCTTCGATAAGTATCTCATAGGTCCTGACCGCTTCGGCCGGGCGACTCAATCGAGTCAAGACCACGCCGCGGGTCCGATAGGCTACGGGTCGCAACTGGGTCGCGGCGTCGGCATCGAGCAAGCGCTCCAAGTCCTCGACCGAAGCCTCGAAAAACCCACTGCCCCGCAAGGTATCGCCCGACGCATCAGCGGCACTGCCCAGTTGATAATAAGCCAGCCCGCGAAAAAAATGGGCAAAGGCCTGCAATTGCTCATTTTCGCTATGATCTAAGGCGGCGCTGAGATGGGCTACCTCGATCTGGTACTCTTTCCGTTCTCTGGCGCTACGACCTTTGATATAATAGAGTTCGGCAACCGTCTCATCATCTCCTTCGGCGCTGGCCACGGTTAGCGCCCCTTCGATATCGAAACGGGCGGCGATATCATCCAGCCGACCAGCCGCCAAAAGCATATCCCCGGCCTCGGCTTGGATCTTGCTCCACATCGCAGACGACCGCCCCACTTCGCCAAAGGCACCGATGGCTTCATCGAGGCGCCCCATGACCTTGTAGACCAAAGCCTTATCCTTCCAGGCTTGGTCGGCAAGCCCCGACGCCGCATACTCGTCAATCACCCGCTGGTAGAGTGCCAGCGCCTGCTCGTTTTCACCCTGCGCAAAAGCCAGTCTAGCCTGCCAACTCAACGCATGCGGGGCAACCGGGGCTTGCGGGGCGGCAATCACCGCTTGTGCAAAAGCCGTCGCAGCCGCTGGTAATTCGCCCAAGCGATATTGGGCATGCCCCAAACCATAGTAGGCTTCGGGCAGCCTGGTGCTAGAAGGGTAGGTGGCGATCAACTGCAAATAGAGATCCCGGGGCCGGCGGAAATCCTGTTCGCTCTCACCGACGCGGGCCAACTCGCGATGGGCTTCGGCAATGAGGAAATCGACCTGGTCTAAAGACACGCCAATGACCGCTGCGCGATCTCCATAGGCCTTTTTATAAATACCGTATTCTTCTATCGCCAGTGCAAACTCACCCTCAGAATAGAGCGTCTTGGCGATCTTCAACTGAACCCGGCCGCGAAAATGCGGATCCGCCACCTGTTCTATCGCCTGTCGCAACACGGCAATGCCGGCCATAACGCCCTGCTCTTCAAGCACCATCGTCGCCATATTGTCGTAGGACTTCTGCACCAGCAAATCCTCTTGCGGATAACGCCGGGGCACGAGTGAATAAGCCGCGATGGCCTCGTCAATATGCCTTTCGATCGCATGGGAATCGGCGATGCGGATCTGCGCTTTAGCAACCAGCTCGCGCGTGGTCTCCTGTACCAAGCCGCGCAAGCGCTGAGTCTTCATTTGCTGAAGCTCTTTTTCACTGAGAGCAGAAAAATCATACTTTTCCACCAGCTTGCCATACCAAGTTCGGGCGGTTTCGTATTCGCCCAGAGCGAAAAAGCTCTCGCCGGTCTGGAAGAGCGCCCGGTCGAATTTCAGCGCATCGGTGGAGATTTCGAGCATGCGACCATAAGTCTCGATTGCCGCCCGGTAATCGTCCCGGTAATAGTGCGCCCAACCCGCATCGTAAAGAGCC
>DQLG01000156.1 GCA_015660315.1 Candidatus Latescibacterota bacterium | reverse complement strand
TGATGTTGGCATTGGCTGTTTTTTTTATTGGTTGCGGCGGCGAGCAGGAAGCGCCGGGCGAAAAAAAGCTCAAGATCGCCGGGATCGTCTTTCAAGAGGACCAGTTTTTCCGTCTAATCCAGTTCGGCATGCAAGACGCGGCGGACAAGGCCGGGGTGGAACTACTATTGGCCAATAGCGCAAACAAGCCGGATAAGGAGATCCAACTGGTCAATACCTATATCGCGCGCGGGGTCGACGCGATCGTGATCTCTCCGCTGAGCGCAAAGGCTTCGGCCACCGCATTGAAAAGGGCGAAGGACAAGGGCATCGTGGTGGTAACCTATAATTCGACGGTTGATGGGGATATCGCCGCATCGTATGTCGAGAGCGACCAGACGGATCTGGGCCGGCAGACGGGTTTGGTCGCCAAGCGCTATATCGAAGAGCAACTGGGCGGCAAGGCGAAGATCGCGACTTTGGCGTTCAAATCGCAACTGGCCGAGCAGTCGGACGCGCGGCGCAATGGTTTTGTCGATGTGGTCGGGCAATTGCCGGGTGTGGAATTCGTCGCCGAACAGGACGCCTGGTTGCCGGAGATGGCGATTAAGAAGGCGGGTGATATCCTCACCGCCAACCCGGATGTCAATATTATCTGGTCTGCCAACGAGGGTGGTACGGTGGGGGCGGTGATGGCCGTTAAGAACTCGGGCAAGGAGGGCAAGGTCGCCGTCTTTGGCACCGATTCCAGCGAACAACTGGTCCAATTCGCGTTGTCCGAGGACGGGATCCTACAGGCGATTACGACGCAGACGCCCTTCGAGTTGGGTGTTAAGGCGGTCGAGTCGGCGGTGGCGGCGCTCAAAGGGGAAAAGGTTGTATCCAAGGTGGTGATGGAAGGGGTCTTGGTGACGCGCGAAGATCCGCAGGGGGTGATGGCTTTTGGTGCGCGGTTGAAAGAGTTGATCGCGCTGGGAAATAAGTGAGCGAAACGTCCTTTAAGCTGGCGACGAGAGATCTGGGCAAGGACTACCCTGGCACGGTCGCGCTCGACGGGGTTTCGGTGGGTTTCGCGCCGGGCGAGGTCCATGCGCTGATCGGTAAAAACGGTGCCGGTAAGAGTACCTTGGTGAAGATGCTTGCCGGCTCGGTGGTGCCGAGCCGGGGGCAGATCTTTTGCGACGGGATGGAAGTGGCGTTGAATTCGCCGCAGGATGCTTTCGCGCAGGGCATTGCGATCGTCTACCAAGAATTGAGCCTGGTGCCCGGATTGACGGTGGCGGAGAATATCCTGCTCGGCCGGACGCCGAAGAAGCGCGGAATCATCGATTGGCAGGCGACCTACGCGCAGGCGGCGGCGGTGCTCGAACGCATGCGGACCGATATCGATGTCAGGGCGCGCACTGGTGACTTGGGCGTGGCACAACAGCAAGTCGTCGAGATCGCTAAGGCGATGTCCCTTAGCCCCAAGGTGCTGATGTTAGACGAGCCTACTTCGGCGCTGGCCCGCCACGAGACGGAGAATCTTTTCCGCCTCGTCCGGGGTTTGGCCGCCGAGGGCGTGGCGATTGTCTATATCTCCCACAGATTGCACGAATTGCGCCAGATCGCGGATCGAGTCACGGTATTGCGCGACGGCAGGCATATCAATACGGTGGCGATGGCAGAGACGGGCGTCGAGCAGATCGTGCAGATGATGTTTGGGGAGGTCGTGCAGCGAGAACGGCCGGGTGATTTGCTACCGGGCGAGGCGGTGGTGATGGAGGTGCGGGGGTTGACGTGCGAAGGCAAGTTCGCCGAGGTCGATTTTTCGCTTTACGAAGGCGAGGTCTTGGGCATTGCCGGCATGCTCGGTTCAGGGCGCACCGAGTTGCTCAAGGCGCTTTTCGGCGCCGAACCGACCGACAGCGGCCAGGTCGTTTTGCAGGGGCGTCTGGTGGACCGGCCGACGCCGGCGAGGATGAAGGCGCTCGGGCTGGCCTTTACGCCTGAAAACCGCAAGGAGGAGGCGCTGGTGCAGGCGCACAGTATTCGCGCGAATATGTGCATGGCCAGCATGGGCGAGATCGCAAGTAACGGGTATATCACTCGTGACATGGAGCAGGTCGTCGTCGACGAGCAGGTCGCCAAGCTGCAGATCAAGGTCGCCAGTACGGAGGACGCGGTTTCTTCGTTGAGCGGGGGCAATCAGCAGAAAGTGGTGGTCGGTAATTGGCTGAGCACTCGGCCGCGGGTCATGCTCTTTGACGAGCCGACACGCGGTATCGACGTGCAGGCCAAGCAGCAGCTCTTCCAGGTTATGTGGGATTTGAGCCGAGAGGGCATTGCCACGGTATTTGTCTCCACGGAGCTGGAGGAGCTGGTTGAGGTATGCCATCGCATACTAATTATGCGCGAGGGGCAGATTGTTGACGAGGTGCGGCCCGAAACATTGAGCGCAGACGAACTGGCACTGCGCTGCATGGGGGAGAATTAAAATGTGGGTTGCCAAGGCGACGGCGTGGGGCAAGAGTTCGGTTATGGAGCTGATCCTCTTTGCGCTCTGCACTATCCTGGCGTTTGAAGCGGATGGTTTTTTCTCTGTCGACAACCTGCTCAACGTGCTGCGCAATGTATCGATGCAGGGCATTATCGCCTTTGGTATGACGATGGTGATTATTTCGGGGGAGATCGATTTGAGTGTGGGCTCGGCGGTGGCTTTTGCCGGGTGTCTCACTGCCTATCTCACCGAGAGCCTGGCTGGGGCTGGGCTGGGATTGGGTTTGGCGGTGGTTTTGGCGATGCTCGGCAGTTTGCTGACTGGTTTCGGCGTCGGTGCTTTGAGCGGCTTTATCCGGGTGCGTTTCGGGGTGCCGACTTTTATCACTACGCTGGCTTGGATGACGGTGTTGACCGGGTCGGCGCAGTTGCTGACGGGGGGTTTTCCGCTGACACCCTTTCCCGAGTGGTACAATTTTTTGGGCGGCGGTTATCTCTTGGGCATCCCTTTCCCGGCGATCGTCTTCGCATTGGTCTTTTTGCTGACGCATTTCCTGATGGGCTACACGACATGGGGCCGGTCGATCTACGCGGTGGGCGGCAATGCCGAGGCGGCGCGTTTGAGCGGTATCGAAGTAGGTCGGGTCAAGATCGCG
>DQLG01000158.1 GCA_015660315.1 Candidatus Latescibacterota bacterium | reverse complement strand
TGTGGACGGGCTATCCGAGGGCACCCCCTGCGCTCATACACGCATCGCTACGCGATACGCGCCCAACGGGAACTCGCCCGGCTCTTACTGGACTCCGAGGGTTGTTGCGAGGATATCCTCGAATAGCCCGTCGGTATTTCAATGAGTTCCTATGGTGAAAATGAGACCATCTAATTTAAGAAATATAATGAATAGGGTAAAGGACCGAGGGGTGTAAGTAGATGATCAGGTTGTTTTTAGCGCGCGAAGAGGCAACCAGTTTTATGCATTATGCGTTCGTAGCCAGGAGTGCACACCGCAGGCGGGGATTGGTTCATTTTATTCATTAGGGTCTGACATTCGCCTGTTTGCAGTACTAATTAGCGGCTAGTTCATTTTGCATGGGCTGGGCGCTTAACCTGTTGCCAACTCCGCCGTGCCCCAGGTGCTCGGGTCGGAGTCGACGCCCATATCGGAGATCGACGACCACGACTGGGTGCCGTGTTGCGAGTCGTGCAACAGGTAAGTGAAACCCACCCGGCTGAATTCACGCGGGGCGAAGCCGTTGAGGCCGCTAGCGGGCAGTTTTATTTCGAGCGTATAGCTCTTTTTGAGCCGCCTGATACCCGTTTTTATTGAGTCTTCAGGGCAGGGGGGGGACTGCTCGCGCGCGTCGTCGATGGCGATCTGGCGGCCGATGGGTTTTTTGCCGCCCTTGCCGGTGCCGCCGGGCAGAAAGTAGAAACGGTGGCAGAAGCGGTTGGCGCGGTGCTCTTTGACGTCGCGAGTGTCGATGAATAGTTCGAGACAATCGCCTTCGGTGGGCTCGCGGGGGTTAATTTTGTAAGTGGTTTTGTTTTTGACCTCGCAGGCGAAGTAGAGGCCGCTGTCGTCCCAGGCCATATGTGCGGTGGCGAAGGATGTTTGGCCGTCGACGGACATCAGGTCGGGGACTTGGCACTCTTCGTCCCAGTCGCGGATATTACCATTGATCTTGGGCGGCTCCTTGAGCAGCGGGCAGTGGAAGGCGAAGTCGAAGAAAGCGCGTTGGGGTAGGAATAGATTGCTCATATTAGCTCGCTTTCTTAGTGGCTTTTTTATCAGCCGCCAATACCGTGGCGAGGATCCGGCCGGTGTGCGACTTGTTGTCTTTGGCAACTTTTTCGGGTGTGCCGCTCGCGACAATCTCGCCGCCGGCGCCGCCGCCTTCCAAGCCGATGTCGATAAGATGGTCGGCGGTTTTGATAACGTCCATATTATGCTCAATGACGACCATGGTATTGCCGGCGTCGACGAGGCGGTGTAATACGGTCAATAGGCGTTCGATGTCGGCGAAATGCAATCCGGTGGTCGGTTCGTCGAGGATATAGAGGGTTTGGCCGGTATCGGGACGGCAGAGCTCGGCGGCGAGCTTGAGGCGTTGCGCCTCGCCGCCGGAGAGTGTGGTCGAGGATTGGCCGAGCGACATATAGCCTAGCCCGACATCGTGCATGACCTGTAGGCGTTTGCGGATGCGGGGAATATTGTCAAAGAGAAGCAAAGAGTCGCGGACCCGCATTTCGAGCACGTCGGCGACCGAATGGTTTTTGAACTGCACCCTGAGCACCTCGGGTGTATAGCGCTTGCCGCGGCAGTTGTCGCACTCGACCCAGACGTCGGGTAGGAAGTGCATCTCTATACAGCGTAGCCCGAGCCCCTCGCAGGTCTCGCAGCGGCCGCCGGGTTTATTGAAGGAGAAGCGGCCGGCGGTAAAACCGCGGATCTTGGCTTCGGGGATGTCGGCGTAGAGCTGGCGTATCAGGTCGAAGATGCCCATGACAGTGGCGGGTGTCGAGCGCGGCGAGTGGCCGATCGGGGTCTGGTCGATATTGATGACCTTGTCGATATGCTCGATGCCCTCGATCTCGTCGTGTTCGCCGACAGGGCGAGAAGCGTTGTGCAGCTCGTTGGAGAGCGCGTTGAAGAGCACGTCTTCGACCAACGAAGATTTGCCGGAGCCGGAGACGCCGGTGATGCCGATGAGTTGGCCCAAGGGCAAGCTCGCGTCAATATTTTTTAAGTTGTTCTGGCGCGCGCCCTTGACCGTGAGGGTATGGCCGTTGCCTTTGCGGCGGTTTGGCGGGACCGAAATCTGCAGTTCGTCGCGCAAATAGGCGCTGGTGTACGATCGGGTGGCCTTGCCTAGCTTTTTCGGGGCGCCAGTGGCGACGAGTTCGCCGCCTTCGCTGCCGGCGCCCGGGCCCAAGTCGATGATATGGTCGGCTTCTTCGAGGGTTTCGCGGTCGTGCTCGACGAGCACGACCGTATTGCCGAGGTCTTTGAGGTCCTTAAGCGCGTCTAATAGGCGGCGGTTATCACGCGGATGCAGGCCGATGGTCGGTTCGTCGAGCAGGTAGAGCACGCCGGTGAGACCGGAGCCGATCTGCGAGGCGAGGCGGATGCGCTGGGCTTCGCCGCCCGAAAGCGTTGCTGCACGGCGTTCGAGATTGATATAACCGAGGCCGACGCGCTCTAAAAAGCCGAGCCGAGTGCGGATCTCCTGCAAGAGCTCGCCGGCAATTTCCTGCTCGCGCTGGTCTAATTGCATATCGCTAAAGAAGGCCAGGCTTTGTTCGATGGGCATAGAGGTGGTTTCGACGATGGTTTTTTCGCGTAGGTAGACGACGCGGCTGTCGGTTTTGAGGCGGCTGCCCTCGCATGCGGAACAGGGAACTTCGCGCAGGGATTTTTTGTGGCGCTGGCTGCTGCGCGCGTGCTCGTCGATGGTCGGCAGGACGCCGTTATAACGGAAAATCAGGCCGTCGTCGAGGGACAATGCTTTGTCGGCGGCGCCGTAGAGCAGGGCGCGCCGGGCCGCGGCGGGCAATTGCGCGTAAGGCGTGTCGAGGTCGAAGCCGAGGGCTTCGCCGGCCGTTTCGAGCAGGCGCGTGAAACCAGTATCTTCGATCGGGCCCCAAGGGTCGATGGCGCCGTCGCGCACGCTAAGCAGGGGCTCGGAGATTATCAGTTCGCGGTCGACACCTTCGCCGAGTCCCAGCCCCTCGCAGATGCCGCACATGCCCTGTTGGTGGTTAAAAGAGAAGCTCTGCGGCGCGAGCGGGGCGAAGGCGGTGGCGCAGGAGGGACAGGAATAACGGCGGCTGAGGCGGTCCTCCTGCCCGTCGTCGGGTGAGGCGATGACCATTTCGCCACCGGAAAGTTCGAGGGCGCGTTCGACCGATTCATTGAGGCGGCCGCGGTCACGCGCGCGCACCGTCAGGCGGTCGACGACCAGTTCGATATGGTGGCGATGGCGGCGTTCGAGTTGGATCTTGTCGCGGATTTCGTGGACCTCACCATCGATGCGGACGCGCATAAAACCTTCGCTGCGGGCGCGTTCGAGCAAGGTTTCGTAGCCCTCGTTGTGGCGTGGTTCGATGGGGGCCAGCACCAGAATGCGGCGGCCTTCAGGCATTTGTAGGATTCGGTCGACCATCTGTTGCGCGGTCTGTGCGCCGACGGGCACCTGGCAGCGCGGGCAGTGTTGTACGCCGATGGTGGCATAGAGCGCGCGTACGTAATCGTAGATTTCGGTGACGGTGCCGACGGTCGAACGCGGGTTTCTGCTTGGGGCTTTTTGCTCTATGGCGATGGCGGGCGAGAGGCCCGAGATGCGTTCGACCTTGGGCTTTTGCATCTGTTCGAGGAACTGCCGCGCGTAGGCCGAGAGCGATTCGACATAGCGGCGCTGGCCTTCGGCGTAGAGCGTGTCGAAGGCCAAGGAGCTTTTTCCCGAGCCGGAGACACCCGAGATCACGGTCATCTGGTCGCGGGGGATTTTGACATCGATATTGCGCAAGTTGTGCTGGCGCGCGCCGAGAATTTCGATCTCCTTTATCCAGCCACTGCTTTTGCCGCCGCCGTTTTTCTTGGCGGCTTTGTATTTGGCTTTCGTCGGTTGCAGTGTGGCTTTGAGGGCTTGGCCGGTATATGATTTTTTGCTCTTCGCCACTTCTTCGGGCGGGCCGGCGGCGATGATCAGGCCGCCGTCTGCACCGCCTTCGGGGCCGAGGTCGAGGATGTAGTCGGCGGTTTTAATGACCTCCATATTGTGCTCGATCACGACGACGGTATTGCCCTGGTCAGCGAAGGTATGCAGGATGCGCAGCAGTTTGTCGACATCGGCGAAGTGCAGGCCGGTGGTAGGTTCGTCGAGGATATAAAGGGTGCGGCCGGTGTTCTGGCGACAGAGCTCCTTGGCCAATTTGATGCGTTGGGCTTCGCCGCCGGAGAGCGTCGGCGCTGGTTGCCCGAGTTTGATATAACCGAGGCCGACGTCGTAGAGGGTCTGCAAGACGCGTTTGATCGGCGGTAGGTTCTCGAAGAAGGCGAGCGCTTCCTCTATTTCCATATTGAGTATGTCGGCAATCGATTTGTCTTTGTATTTGACAGTTTGCGTCTC
>DQLG01000536.1 GCA_015660315.1 Candidatus Latescibacterota bacterium | reverse complement strand
TGCTGCAGGGCATGTGCTGATATTGCACGGCGACGAAGACCGGATCGTGCCGGTGGAGCGGGCCGAGGAACTGCACGAGGCCTTGGGCAATAGTGATCGCAGTTTTTTCCCCTCTGCCGGTCATGCACTACCGATAAGCCATGCTCGCGAATGTTGGCAAGCGATAGAACGGGCGTGGCGTTTACAGTGTGCCCAGCGATGACGACACAGGGCTTGAAGGAACGGGTCGCGGAGAGTTTTTCGCGCCGCGCCACGATCTACGATGATCATGCCCGGGAACAACGCATTGCCGCTTCGGCATTGGCTGAATGCGCGGGGCAGTATGCGGCGGGGTTGCCCGAGGGACCGGTGCTAGAAATGGGGTGCGGCACAGGCCTGCTCAGTGTCGAGTTGCCAGCAATCTTTCCCGGTCGCGATTTGGAATTTACGGATGTCTCGCCCGCGATGATCGCATATTGCCGCGAGAAGATCGCTGCGGCGGGCATCGCTCACCCTGGCATTCGCTATACTGTTCTAGATGGGGAGCGGTTGGCATGCGAAGAGCATTACGCGATGATATGCGCTAATTTCTCGATGCACTGGTTCACTGATTTGGCGGCGGGTTTGCGGAGGATAGCGCGGGCGCTAAAACCCGGTGGGAAACTGCTCTGCAGCTATCCTGGTGCGGGTTCGTATCGCGAATGGCACCGCCAGTGCGAATCGCTGCACGTGCCCTGCACCGCGAATCCTCTGCCTGATCACCCGTCGGTAGCGCGAGCCTTTGTCCACGAAGCGGTTGAGGTGCGGCAATGGGAGCAGGAGTTGGTAATGCGTTTTTCTACGGCCCACGCTTTTTTGCGCCACCTCAAATGCACCGGTGCCGGCACGCCGACGGGATGGGGGGCGCCGCCGCTTGCATTGTCGCAAATGCGCAAGTTGCTGCGGGGATGGGTGGAACATGCATCCGGCGGTATTGAGGTTACTTGCGTCATTCACTTTTTGGCCGTCGAAAGGTCTGGGTAATTGCATGGCGGTCGAATTTCCCCCTCGACTTTTTGTCACCGGTACCGATACCGGCGTCGGCAAGTCTTATGTCTCGGCGTTACTCGCGGTTGGTTTGGCGGCGACCTATTGGAAACCGGTGCAAAGCGGGGTCGAGACCGACGCCGATTGGCTGCGGTGTGTCACCGGTCTACCGGCCGAACGCCTCTGGCCGGAAAGCTACCTGTTGCGCGCGCCGCTCTCGCCGCACGAGGCGGCCCGGCGCGAAGGCGTGCAAATTTCGATGGACAGTTTTGCGCTGCCCCAGTGTCAGCGGTTGGTGGTCGAAGGGGCTGGTGGGGTTATGGTGCCGCTCAATGAGAAACACCTGATGATCGATTTGATCGCCGAGCTCGCGTTGCCGGTGTTGGTTGTGGCGCGCAGCGAGTTGGGCACGATCAACCACACGCTGTTGACATTGCAGCAGTTGCGGCAGCGAGACTGCTCGATTTTGGGTGTGGTGGTCAACGGCCCGGCTAACGAGGCGAATTGTCGTGCGATCGCAGAATATGGCAAGGTGCGGGTATTGGCCGAGATCGACCAGCGGGTGGATCTTGCACCGGCGAATGCCGCCGCACTCTTCGAACGCTATTTTGGCGCCAATGGCTGAATATCCGACTTCTCGCGTATGGTCGCCTTTTACTCAGATGAAGGCGGCGGTGCCGACGCTGAATGTGCGTTCGGGATCGGGAGCGGTGCTCGAGTTGCAGGACGGTCGGCGTCTGCTCGATTGCATTTCGAGTTGGTGGGTGACCTTACACGGGCACGCGCAACCTGAAATCGCCGCGGCCATTGCCGCGCAGGCGCAGCAGCTGGAACAGGTCCTGGCAGCCGGTTTCACCCATCGACCCGCGGAAGAATTGGCCAGGCGGTTGGTGGCTAGTTTACCTGCGCCCTTACGGTGGGTCTTCTACTCGGATGATGGTTCGACGGCGGTGGAAGTTGCGCTAAAGTTGGCGTATCAGTTTTGGCGCAATATGGGCGAGCCGGACCGCCGGCGTTTCTTGCGTTTAGAGGGCGCCTACCACGGCGATACGTTAGGGGCGATGTCTTTAGGGGAGCGCTCGCTCTTTACCGCGGCCTTTGTCGATTTGCTCTTTCCAGCTGAAGCCGTGCCCTTTCCTGCGACCTGGGAAGGTGATGATGATGTTGAAGCTAAGGAAGCGCAGGCGCTTGCGCATTTGCAGGGTTTGTTGGCGGAGCATCCAGGGGAATACGCTGCGATGGTGCTTGAGCCCTTGGTGCAGGGAGCGGGCGGGATGCGGATGTGCCGCCCGCAATTCCTCGTCGCGCTACAAGCTTTGTTACGAGAGCACGATGTGCTGATGATCTACGACGAAGTGCTGACCGGTTTTGGGCGGACCGGGGAGTTATTCGCCTGTGAAAAAACGGCGACCCAGCCCGATATCATCTGTTTGGCCAAGGGGTTGACCGGCGGCTTTTTGCCGCTGGCGGCGACCGTCTGTAATGGCAGGGTTTTTGATGCCTTCTACCACGACGACCCGAGCAAAGCCTTTTACCATGGCCATTCCTATACGGCGAATCCATTAGGATGCGCGGCGGCGCT
>DQLG01000475.1 GCA_015660315.1 Candidatus Latescibacterota bacterium | reverse complement strand
TAGCTATGTTGGTCTTGGTACCGAGATCTATCTGACCAATTCCGTCGGCGAGATCAATGTCGGCGAGAACGCTTCAGTTGACCATTACCGAGTCCAACGCGAGGCGCCGACCGCCTTCCACATCTCGGCTACCTACGTACGTGAGGCGCGTTCCGCCCGTTTCCGCTCGACATCGATCACTCTCGGCGGGGCATTGACCCGCAACCACGTGCATACTGCCCTGATGGGCGAGGGCATCGACTCGACGCTCAACGGGCTCTATATAGAGGACGGGACGCAACACATCGACAACCACACCCTTATCGAACACGCACAACCCAACTGCCAAAGCCATGAATTCTACAAGGGCGTGCTCGGCGACGAGGCCTCCGGGGTATTCCGCGGTAAGATCCACGTGCACCAGGCCGCGCAAAAAACCGACGCCTACCAGGCCAACCAGAATCTATTGCTCTCGGATTCGGCGAAAATCGACACTAAACCCCAGCTCGAGATCTACGCCGACGACGTCAAGTGCTCGCACGGTGCGACCATCGGCCAGCTCGACGCCGACGCTATTTTCTACCTGCGTTCACGCGGCATCGGCCACCGCGAAGCCGTACGGATTTTGACCCGGGCCTTCGCCGGCGAGGTCCTCGACCGCGTGCGAATCGACGACCTACGCGACGAACTCGACCGCCTGGTCACCGAACGGCTCGACCGCGCCGCCGGAGTAGCGCCATGACCGCCCTGGCTGAAAGGCCGGCGATGGACCCTTCGCATTCCATAGACGTTGAGAAAATCCGCCGCGACTTCCCCGTGCTCAACGAGAAGATCCGCGACAAGAAGCTCGCCTACTTCGACAATGGCGCGACGACCCAGAAGCCCCTGACCGTCATCTACGCGGTCCAGCGCTTCTACACAGCCGAGAACGCTAATATCCACCGCGGCGTGCACTTCCTCAGCCAGCAGGCGACCTTCGCCTACGAACGGGCCCGCGGCCGTATCGGCCAATTCCTCAACGCCCGCGACAATAGCGAGATTGTCTTTGTCCGCGGCACCACCGAGGCGATCAACCTGGTCGCACACAGCTATGGCCGCCCCAACGTCGGCGAGGGCGACGAAATCATCATCTCGCATATCGAGCATCATTCTAATATCGTACCCTGGCAGATGCTTTGCGAAGAAAAAGGCGCCAAACTCAAGGTCGTGCCCATCAACGAAGCCGGCGAGTTTCTCTTCGACGAATACGAGAAACTGCTTTCAGAACGCACAAAGATCGTCGCCGTCACCCACGCCTCCAACGCATTGGGTACAATCTTGCCAATAAAAGAAATCACGGCTCTTGCTCATAAACACGGCGCGGTGACTGTCGTCGACGGCGCACAGGGCGTGCCGCACCTGCCCGTCGACATGCAAGAACTGGATTGCGACTTTTACGCATTTTCCGGCCACAAACTCTTCGGTCCTACCGGCGTTGGCGTACTCTACGGCAAAAAGCAGCTACTCGAGGCAATGCCGCCCTGGGAGGGCGGCGGCTCGATGATCCAGCGGGTGAGCTTCGAAGGCACGACCTACGCCGACCCGCCGACCCGTTTCGAGGCCGGCACCCCCAATATCGCCGGCGGCATCGGCTTGGAAGCGGCCATCGACTATGTCAACTCGGTGGGTCGCGAAGCCATCGCCGCTTACGAGATCGAGCTGCACGACTACGCCGTTGAAGCCCTCGGCGAAGTCCCGGGCCTCAGACTCATTGGCACCGCCCGCGAGAAAGTCGCCGTGCTCTCCTTTGTGCTCGGCGATATCCACCCACACGATATCGGCACGATACTCGACACCGAGGGCGTCGCCGTGCGCGCCGGGCACCATTGCGCGCAACCCACCATGCAGTTTTATCAGGTTCCGGCCACCGTCCGCGCTTCCCTGGCCTTTTACAACACTCGCGGGGAAATTGACACGTTGGTCAAAGCCCTGCACAAAGTTAATGAGGTGTTCCAGTAATGAGCGAGCTTCGTGAGCTTTACCAAGAAATCATCCTCGAACACAATAAAACTCCGCGCAATTTCGGTAAAATCGAAACGGCCAACCGCACCCAGGAGGGCTACAATCCTCTATGCGGCGACCACCTGCACGTGCATTTGCACGTCAACGGGGACCAGATCGAAGACATCAGCTTTGAAGGCTCGGGTTGTGCTATCTCAAAAGCCTCGGCCTCGTTGATGACCGCCGCCATCAAAGGCGTGCCAGTGGCCGAAGCCTTGGAACTGTTCGAACATTTTCATCAGATGGTGACTGCAGAAATAGATGAACCGGTAGACGACGAACGCCTGGGCAAGATGGCCATCTTCGCCGGAGTCCGCGAATTCCCAATGCGTGTCAAATGCGCGACCTTGGCCTGGCACACCATGAAAGCGGCCGTGCAAGACGGCCAAGACCCCGTATCCACCGAATAGGAGAGCGACCCCATGGAACGTTTGCACGAAAAGACCTTTGACACCGAGTCGACCGAGGGCAAGATAGTCGAAGTGCTCAAGACCGTTTACGATCCGGAAATCCCGGTCGATATCTTTTCGATGGGCCTGATCTACGAGATCGAGATCAGC
>DQLG01000260.1 GCA_015660315.1 Candidatus Latescibacterota bacterium | reverse complement strand
CTGTGCCCGGTGACACATCCTGCCAAGCCGAATAGACCATAGCCCAATCATCGCCGATCCCTGCAGGAGGTAGCACTTCCGCCGCCGAAAAACCACCCGATTCGCACTCGACAGCAAGCGGCTGCAACCGATAACCCAACTCAAGCTTGAAATGCAAACCATCTTCGCTATGCGCGCTCAAAATACCTTCGGACAAGACTTCACCACCCGCTGGACCACCCGTTCCGTATTCTATCCCGCAACAATACAAACGCCCCCGGCCATCACCCAGCGACAAATAACGCGGCGCCCGCACACTGCCCGGGCCCTGGAGCCGAATGCCCGGCTCGTGTTGCCAATCCAACATATCATCGGAGATAGCGCTACAAATTACCATAGGTTCTGTAGCGCCCCCACGCGCTTCAAAATACATCCGCCAACAACCGCCCTCGCACGGAGTAACCACTGGAGCAATCACCCGCAGCGCCATATGCGCAAGCCCCGGTTGCGGCGCTACGCGGATACCTGGCTCCGCTGCAAACGAAATTCCGTCCTCAGAAAAAGCACTGAGGATATACCCCTGACATTTAGGAAAGGGCTTTGCCGGGCCGACCGCAGTATAGAACAGACGAAAACCTCCCCCGGGCACGCGTATGATGCCCGGCGCCTGCAATTTGGCGCTATCGAGCGGCCGCGACCCGGCCAACCGCCAACCCTCTTCTTTTTGCCACCTACCCCTTATTCCCATAACCTAGTTCCTCAACGCCTGCCAAACCTCAAAATACGTCGGAAAAGTCTTGCTGACGCACCCCGGATCGTTGATGCGAATGCCCGCTACCTTTAGCCCAACCAGCGCAAAACTCATCGCCACGCGATGATCTTCATAGGTGTCAACAGCGGCGGGCTGCGGTTGCGAAGGACTAACCGATATTCCGTCCTGGTGCTCCTCGACCTCGACGCCGAGTCGCCGTAACTCGGTGGCCATCGCGGCGACTCGATCGGTCTCCTGCCAGCGCGAATGCTCGACATTGCGGATGTGCACGGGGCCTTCGGCAAAGGGGGCAATCGCCGCCAGCGTCAGGGAGGTGTCCGAAATCGCCTTCATGTCGACGGTGATGCCCTTGAGTTTTTCCGGCCCGATGACTTCAATCCCCTTGTCGTCGCGGTTCACCGTGCAGCCCATTTGTTCGAGTACGTCGACGAAGCGGATATCACCTTGCGCCGAATCGGCGGTTATATCATCGATGCGCACTCGCCCACCGGTCAGCGCGGCGGCGGCAAAGAAATACGAGGCGTTTGAGGCGTCCGGCTCAATAGCATAGTCCCGCGCTTGATAACACTGGCCGCCGGCGATGCGAAAACGCCGGTAATTCTCATGCTCGACCTCAGCCCCGAACGCCCGCATCACCGCCATGGTGATATCGATATACTGGGTCTTGAACTCTCCGAGCATTTCGATATCGAGCCCTTCTTGGGTATGCGGACCGGCGAGCATCAACGAGGTAAGAAACTGGCTGCTCTTGCTGGCATCGAGCTGTGTCTTACCTCCTTTAAAACCCCGCGCCCGCACGTCCACCGGCAGGCAGCCATTGTCAAAACGCGAACGCGCGTCGACCCCAAGCCGGCTGAGCGCTGCGAGCAAATCGGAGATCGGGCGGCTCGTGCGCATCGGCTCGTCGCCGTCGACGACGAAGGCCCCGTCGCCGAGCGCAACATAGCTGATGATCGAACGAGAGGTTGTGCCCGAATTTCCAATATAGAGCTCTGCATTGTCGACCGGAATCTTGCCACCATTGCCGGGCACGACGAAGCGAGCCGTCGCCTGGTTCGCCTCCACCCCGACACCGAGCTTGCGCAACGACTGGACCATATAGTCGGTGTCATCGCTAAAAAGCGCGCCTGTCAGCGACGACTCTCCCTCAGCCAAGGCCGCGACCAATAACGCCCGGTTGGTATAGCTTTTCGAACCGGGCACCGCCACGGCCGCATCAAGGGGTTTTTGCAATGGTTGTATTTCGATTGAATCAACGCTCATGATTGAAATTCCGTAGTAGCGGGTTATGCTGAATCCTGCGACGGCGCAGTTTTCAACTCGGGATAGGTCGCGCCCTCAAGCACCGCGCCGACGCGGCACGCATTCGTTCCAGTTGTCGCCTAGACATCGGGTATTGCCGGACATCAAATTCATTACATAACTGCGACGGGCGTCGGCGGTGCGATTGCCGAAGGAACCGCGTCCGTACGATGAGGCGTTTATCCCAGAATAATCTGCTGCTAAATCTGGATGCCATCAACTCGCGCGCTGGAATCCCAATCGTTTTCCCCTACTTTTACCCTAAGTATACTAACCAACTATTTTCTCTCTAATGCGTTAAAGTTGCAGACCTCCCGCGCTCAAGTAGCACACACGCCACCCGCCAAAACCCCTGAAGCCATCATGCAACTATCCGCGGAACATTTACAGAACTTCTCACAGCGGGTTTTTTTCATCGAGGCTTTTTATCCAGAACAAAAAAAGCCGCCAGCGCCGCCGCGGTCCGCCGCACCCTTCCTCCTTGGGAAGGAATCAAAGACGAGCCGCCCCCCAAAGCCTCTATTGGCGAACGACTTCCCCTATGCCGATTCGTTCTTCAACGCACTTATTGTCGACGGGAATCCCATCCGCTGCCCGCGCAAGATGTGTGGCTATTGCGGCATTGCGCGCGCCCGTATATCAGTGCACGCCCATATCTTGCTGCTGGGCCTTGACCGAGTCCTGGTAACGCCGATACGCCGCCTCGTCGCGCTGGGCACTTTTGCCGTAGTAGACCATCGCTAGCGCACGCCGCAATCTCGTACTGGTATTGCCCTCGG
>DQLG01000639.1 GCA_015660315.1 Candidatus Latescibacterota bacterium | reverse complement strand
CGGCCATTCGTCTCGGCATTGCAGGATCCAGGCCAAATCGTTGCCGGTGTCGCGCACGGAGGTCACCCCATAGGCGAGGAAGAGCGGTCCTTGCCAACGCATAAAGTGCATATGGGTATCGATCAGGCCGGGGATCAGGGTGCAGCCGGGATAGTGTTGCAGGGGCATATCGGCCGGTAGGTCGCCGAGCGCTATGGTGTCGGTGACGACCTTGTCCTCAACGAGCACCACCTGGTTTTCCAAGATGCGGTCCCCGTCGAAGACTCGATCCGCGGTATACGCCGTTGCAATCATGGCTTAGCCCGGTCCTTATATACCAAGGTCTGGTCTTGCAGGAATTGTTCCCACCAGCGCGGGTCGAGCAAATTCGCATCGTCGATGCGCAATGCGTACAGCTCGCCGAGCAAGGCATCGGGCAAGGTTGTGTGTGCGGCGCGCAAGTTTTCTTCGAGCTCGGATTCGGTCCGTACGCCGATTAGGGCGGTGCCTATCTGCGGGTGCGCAAGACCGAAGGCCAGGGCCAGTTGCGCAGCGCTTGCACTTGGTTGGATCTGTGCGGCCAACTGGCGAAATTGGCGGGACCGTTCGCGCAAAACCGCCAAAGGTTCGGGCAGGTAGTCGCCCCTTTGGGTGAGCACGCCCTGGAGCAAAAGAGAACGCGCGACAATGCCGACGTTTTTTTGCGCTGCTAAGGGGAACGTCTCGTCGGCTTGGCGTTGATCGAACACCGAGTAGCCTACTTGCAATACGTCAAAAAGATCGGTAGATAGCGCTTGCAGCGGCATTTCAGTGCCATAGGTAGATCCGCCAATGGCGCGTATCTTGCCGCTTTTTTTTGCAGTGTAGAATACTTCCGCCGCAATGTCCGCATGGGAGAGGAAGCTGTCGTCGATAGTGTGGATCTGCCATAGGTCGATGCAATCGGTCTGCAAAAGTCTAAGGCTAGTATCCAGGCTGTCGAGCATGTGTTGCTTCAGGTGGTCGCCGCTCAGGGCGATTCCATCTGGGCCTTGGGTCTTGACCTTCGTCGCCAGCACGACTTGCTCGCACCGGCCGCGCAAGGCCCGGCCGACAATCGCTTCGCTTTCGCCATAAGCCCTGGCGGTATCGATCAGGTTGATGCCGTGCGCGAGCGCCGCGTGTACGATGCGGATGGCGTCGGTCTCGGTGGGTTTTTCGTAGGCATGGGGGACTCGGAGGCCGTAATCCATGCCCAACTCGACCGTGCCCAGACCGAGTGGCGAGACAGACAGGCCACTGCGGCCCAATAGACGCTTCTGCACCGTCAATCTCCTTAGAAATAGCTCAGTTCAGTCCGCAACTCGTCGGATAATCCGGCGGCTTCTGCGGCGAAGGCCTGATCGACTTGCTCGATGTCGCGCGCCCCGATAAGGACCGAGGTAATGCCGGGTTGGCCAATGGCCCAGGCCAGGGCGAGTTCGATCATTGAGCGATCCAATTCGCTTGCTTTGGCGCGCAGGCTCTCGACGATGTCGAAGTATTTGTCCTTGAAGTAGATGTCCTGATGACCGGGGATCACATCGAAACGGGTGCCTGTGGGGACTTCTGCGTTGCGGTGATATTTTCCGGTGAGGAAACCGGCCCCGAGCGGACTGTATGAAATGACGCCTATTTGCTGCTTTGCGCACAGCGGCAATAACGCTTCTTCGATATCGCGGACGACGAGATTGTAATTCGGCTCGGTCGCCTGCATCCGTGCCCAGCCATTGTCGTCGGCGGTCACGAGCGCGGTGGCGAGTTGCTCGGCGTCGTAGTTGCTGCAGCCGACATGGCGGGCTTTGCCTTGTTCGACTAGCGTGTTTAAGGCCTCAATAGTCTCTGTTAGCGGTACTTCCGGGTCCCAGTTGTGGACTTTGAAGAGGTCGATGCAATCGGTTCGCAAACGGCGCAGGCTGTCTTCGGCGGAGGCGAAGATATGCGCGCGGGTCTGCGCTCCGGCGACCTTGGTGGCCAATACGACTTTGTGGCGCGATTGGCGGTCGGTGAACCATTGGCCGATGGTATCTTCGGAGGCGCCGCTAGCATAGGCTTCGGCGGTGTCGAAGAGGTTGATGCCGTGTTCGAGGGCACGGTCCATTATGGCGAAGGCGGTTTGTTGGTCTATTTCGCGGCCGAAGGTGACGCAGCCTAGGCCGATCGAACTTATTTCTGTGTTGGTCTGGCCGAGCCGGCGGTATTCCACGGCGGGTCCTTTCTTTTGCCTATCACTGACGGTCAAAGCTGTGGGTGGATGGTCCGGATGAGGGGAGGCCCTTCCGCTCACGGTGCTGAACATGTATTGCGGGCGGCCAAAATAGCCCTAAAATAGCTCACTCACGTTGATAGATTAGACAAGATGAGTAGGGCGCGCAACAAGTGTGCTGCTTGACACTTGGGCGAAAGAATTTGATTCTGTTATATAGCGCTATAAATGATAAAAGAAGGCGCGTAAACAGAGGAAGGAAACGCAATCTTGTGTTGAGTATGCTCTGGGATACACGGCATTATTTTT
>DQLG01000530.1 GCA_015660315.1 Candidatus Latescibacterota bacterium | reverse complement strand
GGTGGCGCCGCCGGTCAAGCTGCGCTTTCTCGAGTTGACCACCTTCGTCAACGCCAATGTCGACAATGTGGGCGCCAAAATCGACAATTTCTGGCCGTGGATCACGGAAGTGCAGATTTTCTCCGAGGGGCCGGCTGCCGAAGTAGTGATCGAGTCCGACCTGATCGAGATGGCCGGCCATTTCAGCCTCGGCGCGATCGAGTGGGTCGCCGATACCCCGCCGGACACCGAGGTCGAAATCCGCACCCGCACCGGCAATCAGCTCTACCAGATCGTCAACTACTTCAAAAATAGCGGCGAGTCGCAGACCGCAGAGGAATACGACAAGCTGCCCGGTTTCTTGAAAGGGGCGACCGATACGACCTTGGCCCTGGGGCCGGATTGGAGTCCCTGGAGCCGAAAATACGACGCATCGGGCGCGCGGGTGACCTCGCCGGGTCTGCGACGCTTTATGCAGATTCAGGCCCGTCTCGTCAGCGACAACCGCGAAGCGGCGCCGGCGCTGGAGCGGATATCGGTGCAGTTGCACAATCCCGTGGCCCAGGCCCTGCGGGCCGAGTTATGGCCCGCCGAGACCACGGTCGGCGTATTGGACACCTTTGAGATTTTTATGCGCCCGGGTTTCCTCGAGGAGCCGGCTGTCGCGCGTCAGCCCGGTTTCGACGAGTTGCTGCTGCGCTCCGAGCCCAGTTGGGACATGGATCTTTTGCAGGTGGCGGTGGGCACCGAGGACGAGTTTCTACGGCAGGAGCCCGGGGTGGTCTACGAGATCCGGCAGGGTTCCAGTCTGGCCAATGCCACGGGAGAGGTGGTGGAGGTCTTGCGCGATCAGGGTGACTCGGTCTGGGTGCATTTCCCCCAACTCCTGCAGAGCCAGTCGCTAACCGGGGCGCAGACGTATTACCGCAAGCTTTTGCCCGGAGATCAGGTGTCGGTCGCGGTGGACGGCGAATTGTTGACCGAGACGTCCCACGCGCTCTTACCCATTGAGGAACAGGGAGCTATTCGCTACTTTGGCTTGCTCGACGCGGCGGGGACGTTGGCGGAGGTAGATTCCGAAGCCTACGACGCGCTCGGTGCAGATGAGCGAGGCCCGGTGCGCTACTTTCGCGTGGTTTCGGCCCTCGGCGATGAGTCGTCCTACGACGAACTGGGCGATTTGCTGACCTCCACCCAGTACAATCGCCTGTCCTCCGAGCAGCAGGGCGGGGTGGTGGGCCGGGGCGACCTGGTCCGGTTGCGTTTCGCCTCTCGTGTTTTCCTGCAGGGGTCCAATGTCAAGGTTGCCGTGCGCCACAGCGCCGCGGCGGCCCTGTGGCAGGAAGCGCAAGCCGGGGATATCACGGTCGCCGGGCCGGGCAACGGCCTGGAGATCCAGGCGATGGGAGGGCGCGGAGTGGTCGACCAGGTGCAGGTCGCTCCCAATCCTTTCACGCCCAATGGCGATTCGATCAACGACCAGACGACGATTTCTTTCTCGTTGTTCAAGGTGCACGTCTCGCGGCCGGTGAAAGTCAGCCTGTTCCGTCTCGACGGTCGTCGGGTGCGCACGATCGAAGAAACTGTTTCAGGTGGGGCACAATCATTCGTCTGGGACGGCCGCGACGATCAGGGCGCATTGGTGCCCCCCGGCCTGTATATCACCCAAATCGACGCCGCGACGGATGCGGCCGATATCTCCGGGCAACAGGTAGCCCGTCTGGTCGGGGTGGCTTACTGAATATGTTTAGCCTTAGTACATTTGGGGACGGACAGTCGGATATTTAAGGGAGGGACGTTTGAGACCATTAATGAAGACGCTTTGCGGGCTGCTGTTGGTGGCCCAGTGGGTCGTCGGTCCCGAGTCGGGGCTGGCCCAGTCCGATTACGGCACGCGGCTGGGCGTGCGGTCCGGGGCCGAGACGAGTTATACGCCGCAGGGGCCAGGGGTCATGCTGGGCGCCCTGGATCCGGCCGTGCGTCGGTGGTATGTACCACAAGAACTATATAGAGAATACCAGTGGCGCCAGTGGGAATACACCAACTACGCCCGCGACTCGTATCAACGCTATGTGGAAACGACCCTGGAAGGGGATTATTTTTACGATCTCTACGGCAATTTCGTCACGCGTGGCTGGTTGATTTTCAACAACGCGCAAATCCGTCCCCAGCAGTTCGGCAATACCCTCTTCAAGTCCGACCGGTTCAGCCAATGGTTTTCCGACGTGGTGGTGGCCACCGATCAGCAGGGCCAATACCACTATGCGCTGACGGTGAGTAGTCAGCTGCGTTCGGTCCTGAGTCCGATGATCTTCTCCAAGCCCCGTTTCGACGGAGTGCAGTTCGATCTGGGCACGGATCGCTACGAGGCGACGCTGGTCTATTCCCGCCTCAGCAGTTCGGGCGGCTCGGGCACCAACGATCTGGAAGTGCCGCGGACCAACAATACGACCTTGTTGGGGGGGCGCTTTGGGGTGGAGATCAGCGACTTCGTAGAAGTGGGGATCCACACCATCAACGCCCACCAGTCCAATACGCTGTCCGACAAACTGGCGGGCAACCCCTTCGCCGGGGCTCTGACCGTGGCGCAGAACAAGACGGTCGGCTTTATCCAACTGGTGCTGCGCGACGACAGCCCCGAAGACGGGGTTGGCGGGGCCGCGTTCTTCCCGGCTGGTTCCGACGTGATCATAACCTACCGCGACGGCATGGTCGACGCGGGCAAGGATATCCGCTTCGAGCCGGTGGTGGAAGGCGGGTTCGTGGAGCAGGGCTTCCTAGCGGCCAATGGCTCGGAGGAGATTCGCCTGCTCTACGATCTCAACAGCCCGTCCTTTATCGACCGGGCCAGCCAGCCCAAAGAGGAGATCGAGAAAGTGGAGTTTCGCCTGTCGATCGGCAACGACTACCAGATCTGGATGACCTCCGACCAACAGGTCAACGGCGACGGCCAGCCGATTCTGCTATTGGTGGCTCAGGCCGAGGGCAATGTCAAGGATATCACCAACCTGCAGACCCTCAGCTTCGAGTATGGCCTGCCCACGGCGACCCATATCTTCGGCGGCACCATAGAGGCCCGCGACCTCAAGGGCTTCGACCTCTACGGGGAGTACGACCTGAACTGGAATTATCGCAAGTATCCCAACCCTAATAAGGAGAGCCACAAGGCCTATGCGGGGACCAGCGCCTTGCGCAGCGCCCCAGCGTGGATGATCAACCTATCGAAGCAGGCCGCCCCCTTCTTTTTCTTCGGCGAGGCCTATAGCATGGATCCGCACTACAATACGCGGACCTTTATTACCAAGGGGGCCGGGGGCATCGAATACGACAGCGAGCGCCGCGGTATTGTCGAACTGGTCGAGGACAACGACGATCAGGACCGTTTTCCCGACACCGTGCGCTTCGACTGGCTGCCCGGCGATTCGCGCGTCTTCCCGGGCTGGGACCAGAACAACGATTTCATACCGGATATCAACCAGAACGACAATTTCTCCCGTTCTAATGTCACGCCCGATTACGAAGAGCCCTTTCTGCGCTACGGCGCCGACCGTCCCGAATTTCTCTTTGGCGTGGATATGAACAACAATTTCTGGGTTGACCAATACGAAAATGACGAGCTGCCCGACTACCCCTACCGCAAGGACCACCGGGGTTACAATATCTACGGCGGGGCCGAGATCACGCCTGAAGTGCGCTTCTCAGTGGGTACTCTGCGGGAGGGGTTGATCTCCTCGCAGCAGCAGAACAATAGCCTTTACGGTATTTTGACCTACGAGGGGGATTCGCCCCGCTTCGGGCGGGTGCGGGTCTTCCAGATGGCCAAGAAGGTCGAGGACGACATTCCCGACAATTTATTGCAGTGGGCCCCTGACAACACGCTCTTGGGCGGGGAGTTGACCCAGGTTGAGGACCCGCTCCTGGCTCGGGACACCTTTGTCAGCCAGTCGTTTTTGGGACACAGTCTGCAGTGGGGTTCCTTTTCTCTGATCAGCAAGGTCAATTACGTGCTCTTCAACCAGCTGATGAACGAGGCGAAGTTGGATCGCTATAATCTCAGCGATATGGATTTCTTCTTTGGCGCGATCAACAAACTGAGCTACCGCCACCACTTCGGTCAGTTCGTCCTCGAGCCCCGATGGAAGAGCGAATTCCGCAAGCAGAGTCGCGGCCTCTTCACCCTGGGGGACCAGACCTCGTTGCTGGAACTGCTCTCGGCCCTGGTCGAGGTCCCGGTAATGCGGGTGACCAAATTACAGGCCGGCGTCGAATATGTGTATTTTAACGATATGGAAAATGATTTGTTGGATTTTAATTCTCTGGTCGGCGCCGTCCAGTTTAGCAATGAGTCGGATTATCTCGGTTATCGGCTGCGGGCCCTGGTCGGGTTGTCGCTACAGCGCAAGGCGTTCAAAGGCGAGGAGTCGAGACTGACCAGCCAGTCGTTTATCACGATCTTTGCAGGTCTGAATTAGGGGGTATGAAGTTCCGGTATGGGATTCCAGCCAGGTGAACTGGGCGCGCGGACAATTCGGCTCGTTGGCGATTGGTGGGGCAATTT
>DQLG01000089.1 GCA_015660315.1 Candidatus Latescibacterota bacterium | reverse complement strand
CTGGCCTTCCATCCAGTCTCAGAGCAGCGGGCTACAATGCGTTTTTGGACCTTTGCCCGCAACCACTCCGTACCCTACCAGAAGGCCACGCCTTCTTTCGAGGCCAAACATCCCGGCACTACCCTCGATGTGCAATTGGTGCACGGCGAGGCGGTGACCAGCCGGCTCCGAGCCGCCTTCTGGGCGGATTTGGATGTGCCGGACCTAGTCGAAGTCGAGATCAGCCGGGCGGGTTCTTTTTTTCGCGGACCTCCGGAAGACGTGGGTTTTATCGATCTCATGCCGATTTTGCGCTCGACCGGTTATTATGATCGCATCGTCAAGACGCGTTTTGCCCCCTATACCAACAAGGGCAAGATCTACGGGTTGCCGCACGATGTGCATCCGGTGATGTTGGCGTATCGCCGCGATCTTTTCGAAGCGGCCGGCATCGATGTCGAACAAATCAAGACTTGGGAAGACTTTGTCCGTATCGGTCAGCAGATCACCGTGCCGGGCGAGCGCTATATGATCGAGCTTTCAGACAGCGGCGCACACCACTACGAAATGTTCCTCTTTCAGCGCGACGGCGGTTATTTTGACGCCGAGGGCCGGTTGACGATGGACGACGAGACCGCGCTCGAGACCTTGCTGTTTTTTATCCCCCTAGTTGCCGGCGAGGGGCGTATCGCTTCGGATCTGGGGTCGGGCAGAGTGTTTACGCAAGCCGTCGAGCAGGGTTATTTCCTGTCTTTTGTCTGTCCGGATTGGCGCAGCAAAGTCGCCGAGACGGATATTCCCAGAATGCATGGAAAAATGGCGCTGATGCCGCTGCCGGCTGTCGCGTCGGGTGGCCGCCGCACTAGCACTTGGGGCGGCACGATGTTGGGCATCACCAAGGCCTGTCCCAATCCTGAGTTGGCCTGGCAGGTCGCCGAACATATGTACTTCGACAAGGCCGAGTTGGCGGTGCGTTTTCGCGAGACAAATATTCTACCGCCTTTAAAAGATGCCTGGGAGCACCCGGCCTTTGACGAAGAACGCGCTTATTGGTCGGGGCAGCCGCTGGGCCGGCTCTACGCGAATCTCGCCGACGAGGTACCGCCGCAATACGCCAGCCCGCTAGTCGAGACAGCGAAGTCGAAGATGTCGGGGGTGATCTCGGCGTGCGCAGTTTATTATCGCGAGAATGGCGAGGCGGGCTTTGAGGATTTCGCGCGGACCCGGTTGGCCGAAGCCGCCGCCGAGGTGCGCCGCTATATTCGGAGGAACCCCTATTGAGATCCTTGGTCTTCCGCTTGCAGCACCGTTATGCGCCCTATCTTTTTGTCGCGCCTTTTGTCGTGCTATTTCTCGTCTTTACGCTCTACCCGTTGGTAAAGAGCATCCAGCTCTCGTTTTATATTACCAATGGGCCGAAGGCCCAGATCTTCGTCGGCTTGGACAATTTCCGTTTCCTCTACAGCGACCCGGCTTTCCACCAGGCGTTGTGGAACACCTGCATCTATGCCTGCGGCTCGGTATTTTTGCAGCTGCCTTTGAGCTTGGGATTGGCGCTATTGCTAAATAGCAGCATGGTGCGGGGGCGCGATTTCTTTCGCTTTGCGTTCTTTTCACCGCATCTTGTCGGCCAGGTTTTTGTCGCGGTGTTGTTCTCGGTGATTTTCATCCCGAAGTTCGGTCTGTTGAACCGCGTCCTGCATTCATTCTTCGACGTGGCGATCGATACTAAGTGGCTGGGCAATCCCGATCTGGTGATGCCGGCGTTGATATTGACTTCGTTGTGGATGTATGTCGGTTTCAATATGATCTATTTTCTCGCAGCGTTGCAGGGGGTGGACCGCTCGCTCTATGAGGCGGCACAGGTCGACGGGGCTGGTCCTTTCAAGCAATTCTTGCACGTTACCCTGCCTGGCATCCGCGGGGTGGCGGTCTTTGTTGCGGTATTGAGCACGATCGGCTCGTTCCAGCTTTTTGAGTTGCCCTATGTGATGCTCAACAATACCGCCGGGCCGGATAACTCGGGCTTGACGGTGGTGATGTATCTGTACCAAAACGGCTTTGTCGCAGGCGATTTGGGGTATGCCTCAGCCATCGGTTGGACATTGACTTTTGCCGTGCTGGTGATTTCGTTGGTGCAGATGCGGCTGTCGGGCACCTGGAAGACGGAGGATTGATTTGAACGCGTCGAAGATCGCGCTTTATACGGCGCTCGGTGCTTGTGCGGTATTGATGTTGACGCCCTTGATCTGGCTGATCGCGGCGACGAGCAAGGGGCCGGACGACCTCTTCCATTACCTGTTCTTTGCCCCCCGGGTCTCCGGCTACAATTTTGAGCAGCTCTTCACGCAGATTCCCTATGTGCGTTTTATGGTTAACAGTTTCTTCGTCGCCGGGGCCACGGTGTTGGTGCAGTTGTTCTTCTCGTCACTGGGCGGTTTCGCGCTGGCCAAATACGAGTTCAAGGGCAAGAAGCTGATTATGGTGCTGATGCTGGCGACGATGATGATTCCGGCGCAGGTGATGCTGGCGCCGATGTACGAACTGATTTACGCGATGGGGCTGGTCGACTCTTATCTGGGGCTGATTATACCGGGGGCGGTGAGCGTTTTTGGCATGTTTTTGTTTCGCCAATCGATGCTCGACTTACCCGACGATTTGCTGCAGGCGGGGCGAATCGATGGCTGCACCGAGCTGCGGCTCTATTGGGACGTGGTCTTGCCGGTGTCGCGGCCGATGATCGGCGCTTTCTGCCTGATTTCTTTTATGGGTTCGTGGAACAATTTCCTCTGGCCGCAAATCGTTCTGCACCATCAGGATCGTTTTACCCTGCCGATCGGTCTCAACCAGATGGTCGGGCTTTACGCCCAGGATTATGGCTCGATGATGGCGGGGACTTTTTTGGCGGTGGTGCCCGTGGTTATCCTATTCTTCATCCTGCAAAAAGAATTTATCAGCGGCTTGACGGCTGGAGCGGTGAAGGGCTGAAGCCTATCGGCCATTGTGTGCGATCTGCATTGCAAGGGCACGGATTATCAGCTTTTTCGTGGCTGTCCCGCGTGAACCCCAGGCATTTACCCCTGTCGATACCCACCGTCGTTGTCGTCGTTGTCGTCGTTGTCGTCGTTGCTTAGTCTGTGGACAATTTGAATTCTTCCCAAGCGAGCCAGTGGTTCCAGCTATTGTGCAACGAATTCGCTAATTCAACTTCCGCCTGACCGCTCTTTTGCCAGTACGCGCGCCACGATTATAGGTTGTAGACCGAGCAGAAGTCCGATGCCCAATAGGGTGCGAGTTACTCGGGGGCGTCGCCGGTTGATTACTGATTGAGGCCCGGTATGATAATGCCGATCTGGCCTTTTGGACGGACCAATGAGGTGGACCGAAAGTATAATGGCTTACGCGCGGATGGATGCTACTGTCGGCATTGATTAATCCGCTTTGAATATACCAAAAGCGAAGGCTTCGGGCAGGTCCTCGAAGATGATCTCGCCTTGTTGGTCGGTTGCTAACAAGGTCGACATATATTCG
>DQLG01000688.1 GCA_015660315.1 Candidatus Latescibacterota bacterium | reverse complement strand
CGTCGATTATTATTGCTCAATGGCTCGGCTGACGCCTCGGAGGGTAAGGGCTACGAAGTCACGGAGCAGGGACGGTTAGTGGAGACGACCTATCGAGTGGCGCAAGATATGTACTGGCTAAATGCGGCGCGGATCGGCAAATTGATGAGCCACGGGGTACGCAATGATCGCCTGACGGCTTTTCACGAGCGTTCGGCGCAATTGCTCGAAGAAGCAGCATTGGCCCGTGTTGAGCTGCGGCATCGGGATTTCTTCGACCGCGCTCGTCGTGCCTGGGCATTGGCGGCGGCGGCATACCGCGATGTCGACCGCACGCAATCCGGTGTGGTGCAGGGGGCACTTTTTCTATTGGCGGCGTTGATCCCCTTTGCGCATTTCGCCGAGCGCCTGGTCTTTGGTTTCGCCGATTTACGGCGGCAAGTCCTGGGGTATTTTGCACTCTTTCTCGTCGGTTTTGCCGCGTTGCGCTATTTGCATCCGGCCTTTGAACTGTCGATCTCACCGGTGGTCATCCTGCTCGGATTTGTTATTCTCGCGTTAGGTCTATTGGTAACTGGCCTAGGTATGGCGAGGTTGAATCGCGAATTGCAAGAGTTGGGCAGCAAGAGGCGTGGGCGGGCGGCGGTTAAGCGCGGCGGCACGGTGGCCACCTCGATTGCCGTGGGTTTGGCGCATATGAGGCGGCGGCCTTGGCGCACGGGGCTGACGTGCGGGACGCTGGTATTGCTGACCTTTTCGGTGCTTTCTTTTACGTCGATACGCGCTTCGCTGCGGACGAATCGGGTAGAGATCGGTGTCGGTGCGGCCTATGACGGGGCGGTGGTCCGGATGCCGGGATGGCAGACGATGGAACTCGAAGGCTATCGCATGCTGCGCGATTGGTTTGGGGCGGAACGAGTCGCGCCGCGGGCATGGAAGGCTGTGACATCGCTGTCGTCTTCGTATCGGGTCGAGCGCGATGATCGCGAAGGTGCAGCGCTCGGTGTGTGGGGGTTTACCGGTCTAATGCCGCAGGAAGGTAATTTGACGGGGCCGCAGCAGGGTCTGGTGGCCGGGAGGTGGCTTGCGGCGGGAGAACAGGACGTCTGTCTTTTGCCGGTCGGCTTGGCCGATTCGCTGGGTATCGACGCGGCGAGTTTGCCCGGGGCTCGGGTGCGAATTTTTGGCGAGGTTTTTCGGGTGGTGGGTTTGCTTGCCGACGATGCGCTCGACCGGCCGGACCTCAGCGGTGAATCGTTGACTCCGCTCGATCCGGAGGCACAGCAGCCGACCGAGGCCGAAGTTGGTGGCCAGGGCGGTCAGTTGCAACCCTTCGCGCATCTGCCGGGGGCCTCGACCCCGGTATTGCCTTTTGCGGCGCTGATGCGCTGGGAGGGTGCGCAATTGGCGTCGGTCGGGATAGGCTTCCCCGACGCAGGACCAGGGGCTCAGCGGGCGTTGGACGAATTGGCAGAGACCTTGGATCTGAATCTCTTCGTCGGGCTTGATGGCCAGCGCTTCCTAGTAAATACCGTCGGCGTCGCTTCGGTTTCGGGGTTGGGCCAATTGGTGGTGCCCTTGGCCATCGCTGCGTTGATTGTATTCAATACGATGTTGGGCTCGGTCTATGAGCGGACGCGTGAAATCGGGACCTTTAACGCGGTCGGTTTGGCGCCGGGGCATGTCAGCGGGCTCTTTATGGACGAGGCAGTGGCGTTGGGTGTGGTCGGCGTGGTGTCGGGGTATTTGTTGGGGCAGGCCGCCGCGCAGCTTTTGGGCCATTGGGGTTTATTGCAAGGTTTACAACTTAACTATTCATCGTTTTCAGCGGTGCTGACCATCGGCCTGATCGTCCTGTTGGTTACTGCCTCGGCGCTTTATCCGGCTCGGATGGCTGGCCAGATCTGTACGCCGGGGATAGAACGGCGTTGGAAGTTGCCGACGGATGTCGGGGGTGATCGGATCGATATACGGCTGCCTTTTTCGTTGGCCCGCCATGAGGCGGTGGGCATGGCGGCATTCCAGGCCGAATTCTGGGCGGAAAACCGCGAGCAGTCGATTGGGGCCGGGTTTTATGTCGAAGCGCTCGGCATTGAGCGCGAGGGGGATAGCATACGCTTAGAGGCTCGGGTTTGGCTGGCGCCTTTTGACCAGGGTGTAGTACAGGATACGGTGTTGGAGATCGCGCCTGGGGTCGATCCGAACTATTGCGATATAGATGCTCGTCTGGAGCTTGCGGCAGGGGATCGTTCGACTTGGCACCGGGTCGTCAGGACTTTCCTCGATGATGTGCGCAAACAGTTTCTGGTATGGCGGACACTGGACGCGGAGGATCGCCGTTACTACGCGGAGCAATTGCCGCATTGGCAACGGGTGCAAGACGAGGTGGAATCTTGAATTTCGCGACGGGGCGCTTGGCCTTGCTGATCGTCGGCATTACGGTGGGGACCGGCTGGTTAGTCCAACGTGTCGAATTGATCTACAAAGGCCCGTATCTGGCCGGTGCCGGCAGCTTCCCCGGCGGACAAGTCTTTCTCGCCGTGCCATTGGGGGTTTTGGGCGCGCTGGCGTTAGTGCGCCGCTTTATCAGTCCAGGTGACCGGGCAGTGCTCTATGCGGCGCTGGTGGTCGGTGTCTCGGTGACGGCTTCGGGGGTGATGCACCGTTTCTTGCCGGGTTTGCTCACTGGTTTTTATGGAGGCTTCGCCCGCGAATCCGGACCTTATTATCGCTTCTTGAGCATCGTACCCGATTGGCTGGTACCCGGTGGGCTGAATTCGGAGCCGGCCGTGGCCGCCTTTGAAGGGGGTGCTACAGTGCCTTGGGGGGCGTGGTTGTTGCCCTTGGCCGTTTGGACGGCTTTTTTCGCCGCTTTTTTTCTGACAACTTTTTGCCTCGTCTTCCTACTGCGCGAACGCTGGTTGCACACCGAGCGTTTGGGTTTCCCATTGCTCGAAATGCCGCGGGCGTTGATTGCGGGCGACCTATTTACCCAGCGCATGTTCTGGTGGGGGATGTTGGTGCCTTGCGTGCTCTTCGGCGTTAACGGGTTGCACCACTACGCGCCGTCGGTGCCCGAGATTTCAACGGGCTTGAATCTGGCCGATTTCCTGCTCGATGATCCTTGGAAGGCGATGGTCACCTTTGAGTCGCGGTTCTATTTCGATTTTATACCGCTATTGGTTGGGGTCGCCTTTTTGGCGCCAGTTGAAGTCTCATTTAGCACTTGGTTTTTTTATATCTTCACCCGCGTGCAGCTGCTGCTGACCTATTTTCTCGGTCGTCAGGAGTATCGCGGTGATTTTATTCCCGGGCACGGTTCGCCATGGCTAGATTGGCCCGGCCACTTCCCCTTTTTCATGAACCAAGCGCGCGGCGGCTTGTTGTTTTTGGGGTTCTTTAGCCTGTGGACGGCGAAACGCTCGCTCGCAGCTGCATTTTCCTGGCGCAGCGGAGTCGCTTGGGGGTTTGTGCTGGGACTGGCTTTCCTCTGGTTTTGGCTCACGGCCTTGGGGGTGCCGCCCTTGATGGGGATCTGTGCATTAGTGCTGATTTTGTTATTGGGGTTGGCCTTCGCCAGGCTGAGGATCGACGGTGGTCTGCCGATCGCGGGGACGCCGCAAATCGTCGGTTATATGTTTTTTGTCGCGATGGGCACGGGGGCGGGGCTTTTCGCGGACTCGACCTATATGGCTTTCGGTTTTTTGGCGGTCTTCGGATTTACGATGATCGGTCTCTGGCCGGCGCTGCAGTTCGAGGGGCTCAAGCTCGCCGAACTCAACGGCGTGTCGACGCGACGGATGGTTTGCGGAATGGTTTTGGGTTTGTTGGCGGGGCTTGCTGCCGGTTATGTTTTTTCGCTGGAGACGATTTACGAACACGGACTTTTCGCGCTGCAAGAACAGGGCGGCGCCCGATCTGAAGCGAGGAT
>DQLG01000304.1 GCA_015660315.1 Candidatus Latescibacterota bacterium | reverse complement strand
TACATGTTTTACCACACCCGTCGCGCCATCTAAAATGACCAGACGCACCACCGCCAAATCCCACTTGCTACTCCGCTATACCGCCGGATCAACCATAAAACAAATAACTTCCTGCCGCCCATCCTGATCAATATCGTAAATAGCCACCGGCCCTGGCCTGTCGGGAGAAATCGTCTCCAGCATGCCATCCCCATCCGCATCCTGCACTCAAAATTCCTTATCCCCCAACGACCACAGCACCTCCCCCTCCAGCGTAAACGCCCCGAGAAAACTCGGTTTGATCCCCCCCAACGACTTATACACCAGAAAATCCATCCGCCCGTCTCCGCTCAAATCGCCGATGCGAATGTCCCCGCCGACGCGCCGCCCGTCCTCTATGTTGATAAACTCCTCCGGCAGCAGCACTTTTTTATGCAACACAGCTTCGGGCACGCTATCCTCGTTTTCCATAATCTGCATTTTTCATTATAAATGGCATGAACGCGGTGCTATCTGATCAAACTGGGTGCGGACGGTCTGGGTACGGGGTGCGTCTCCACTAAATCCTATAAGCCTTAAATAATACAGCCAATACTGCTGGGCAGCCTGAAAATATAACACCCCACAAAGACCTTATTGCTTAAGGATATACTAATGTCAGTCTCGCAGCCCGCCAGATCGAAGGGCGCGTATCGCGAAGCGATGCGTGCATAAGGCGAGGAAAGACCCTCAGCCAGCCCGTACGCACCAAGCCAGCCGATCAGACGATCATAATACAAGAGGGCTTCACAATTCCCACAGGCTCACCCACAGCACTCAACTTCCCGCTCCCCGCATCAATGCGAAACACCACCACATTTTCTCCCTTACCATCCGCTCCCATATTCGCACACAACAACAATCCGCCATCGGCGGTAATCGCCAAATTCTGTGCAAAATTCCCCAGGCTCGGCGCGATCTCCACCAGCGTCAAACAGCCGTCGCCGCCAATCGCATACACCGCGATGCTGTCGTGCAGGCGATTCGAGCAATACAGAAAACGTCCATCTGGAGTAATCTTGATATCCGCCGTATAACTCGTGTCACAAAAGTCATCCGGCAGCGTCGAGACGACCTGCAGCTCGATCAAGACACCGGCACCCTCGTCATGGCGATATACATTGACTGAGTTGGCCAATTCGTTGTTGGCGTAGACATATCCGCCATGCGGATGATAGGTAAAGTGACGCGGGCCGCCGCCGCCGATGGTGCGCACATAGGGCTGAGCGAGCGGTGTCAACGTCGCCGACCCGGCGTCGAGACCATAGCCGACGACCTGGTCCATACCGAGATCGCAGGCGTACATGCTTTTACCGCTCGGGCTAATTACCGCACAATGCGCGTGTGCGGCCTCCTGTCGGTTCTGGTCGACCATGCTCGCGCCTTGGTGCGGTACAAAAGAAGCCATCTCACCGAGCGCCCCGTCCGCCTGCAGCGGGTACGAGCCAACGCTGCCGGACGTATAATTAGCAACGACCGCCACCTGACCTGAAGGGTCCACATCGACATAACATGTAGTGGTGCCATTGGCGAGTTGCTCATTGCGTTTTTTTATTTCGCCCGAGTCGCCAACGATTTCAAAGGCGGCGACATAACCGCTATCACTCTCAAAATCTCCCGGTACGTGCGTCGAATAAAGCGTTTTACGGTCGGGCGAGAGTGCGAGAAAAAACGGGTTTTCGATATCCGCATATTCCTGTAGCACCTGCAATGCACCGGTCCCAGTGTTCAGCCTACAAGCGGTAATCGCACCTGCGTCACCTGCGGCACACGAGGTAACAAAAATCAAACGTTCTTCGGCCATAATCGACTCCATTCGAGAAAGGTTATTGGTCTCGAGTAAATATTAAGTCCTTTTTCGCGGGAATGGTCAAGTAGACAAGGATCAACGCGGGACTGGAACCACGCCCCGCCCGTCTCTATATTTAAGGGCAAAGCCCTATCGCTATTACCCAATAGAAATCCGCAGGCATATGGACAACAATGACGGCTTGGCCGCATGTAGAACTTGGATGCAATCCCGGCACTACGACGCCCTGATCATCCCCACCAACGACCCGCATTTTTCAGAATACGTCGCCGAACACTGGCAGACCCGCCAATGGCTCTCGGGCTTCAGCGGCTCGGCCGGTACGGCGGTGGTCACCGCCGACCAGGCGATCGTCAGTGTCGACTCCCGCTATTTCCTCCAGGCCGAAAACCAGTTGGCCCCGGGTTTCTCCGTGCTCAAGCAGCAAATAGCCCATACAACGGAGCATCTCGACTGGATCGCCGGTGAATTGTCAGCGGGCGCCGTAGTCGCCATCGACAGCAGGCTTTGCTCCGTCAACGGCGTCGCGGACATTGGCGCGCGGTTGGCGAAAAACAACATAGAATTACAGCTGTGCGAGGACCCCTTCGCCCAGTTGTGGCCCGATCGCCCGCCCTTGCCCAACTACGAGCTATTCGAACTCGACATCGCCTACTGCGGTGTCGAGCGCCAGTCCAAGCTGCAATCGTTGCGCACCGAACTCGCCGGACGCACCTTCTTGGTAACCGCCTTGGACGAGATCGCCTGGCTGCTCAACTTGCGCGGCAGCGACGTGGAGTTCAACCCCGTGTTCTACGCCTGGTTGCTCATAGAAGAAAAGCAGGCCACGCTATGTTGCGATAATCCCATGCCGCAAAACATGCGCGATGCGCTGACAGCCGACAGCGTCACATTGCGTCCCTATGCCGACATCGCCGAATTGCTGGAGGGTGAAACACTGACTGTGCACTGCGACTGCGCCTTGCTACCCGCGCAACTCGGGCAAAACGCGGTCGACCTAGCTTCGCCGATCTCATTGCAGAAAGCCATCAAAAACACGATCGAGTTGACCAATTTGCAGCTGGCGATGCTCAAAGACGCGCGGGCTTTGCAGGCCTTTTACCACTGGCTGAAAAACGAATCGGAACAACGCACGCTAAGCGAATGGGATTGCGCCGAACAACTCGACGCCTGCCGGGCGCAGCAGGGCAACTATATCGGGCCGAGCTTCCCAGCGATCGTCGGTTCGCGGCAAAATGGTGCCATCGTGCATTACCACCCCACCGCCGAGCAATGCGACCCTATCGCACCCGGCGTCTTGCTCATCGACTCTGGCGGACAATACCTCGAAGGCACTACCGATATCACTCGCACCATCTGCATCGGCGAACCGACGCCCGAACAACGCACGCACTACACGCTCGTATTGCAAGGGCTGATCGCACTGAGCGAAGCGGAATTCCCGCGCGGCACCACCGGCAACCAGATCGAGGTGCTCGCCCGCCACCCGCTGTGGAAACGCGGTCTCAACTACGGGCACGGCACCGGCCACGGCGTCGGCTATTTGCTCAATGTGCACGAAGGACCACAGTCTTTCGGTAGGGGGGCGGCGGCAAAAAATATCGCCTTGCAACCCGGCATGCTGATCACCATCGAACCGGGATACTACGTGCCCGGAAGCCATGGCATCCGCAACGAGAATATGGTGGCGATTACCGAGGCAGAAAACGAGGGTTTCTTGCGCTTCACCACATTGACGGTGCATCCATTCGACACCGAGATGCTCGACGACGAATTATTGGACGATCGCGAGCGGGCATGGCTCGCCCAGTACAACGCGCACTGTGCAGTCCTATTGGGAGAAGCCGCCGCCTAACGCAAAAAGAAAGCGCCGCAGAACTGCGATGTCTGCGGCGCCCGATAACAGACATCGAGTTCGGGCGTCGCCAAACGAACATGGCCACCGACCCGCGATTCGAGACAGCGTTCGAGCATACCGCAGACCAAGAGCGTCCGCTGTACCGGATAGGGCGCCACGCCGGAGGCGAACATTTCTTCGGCCTTGGCCATCAAGCAGGCCGAATAGGTGACATTGGGTTGCGGCGGCAACAGAAATTGCGTCGAGAATACTTCACCGCCCACCTGGGCGGCGAAAGTCCAATCGCTCACCGCGCCACTGAGCAACAATAGCGTCGCCCGGGTGCCGTCGTTGTATTCGATAAAATAGGCCGACGGGCTCTCCACCAACTCTTGCAATTCGTCATTATGCGCCAGATCCTGCGGGCGACCGTCCGTCAGCGCGATGCCGCTGCGCGAATCGGAACGCGCCAACGCCCCTTCGAGCAAACGCCGCGACCAACGACCATCCTCGCCCGCTCGCCATACCTCGTCACCGTCGATAAGCTGCACCGCGGCGATGCCCGTCTCGCCGCCGCGCCGGCGTTCGAGCATGCACTGCATTGCCTCCAAGGCGTGGTAGTCCATCGCGTCCGACCCGCCGACGCCGATCATCAGCGCATCTTCTATCTCGCATTCCAAGGGCAGTTCCAAGGGCGGCAAGCGAAAGGTTACCGGCAGCGAAGAGCCGGCCAAGAGCGGAAACCGCAATTCCTCGGCCACCGCCACCATCCGTTGCGCCTTGTCAAAGCTATAGGAGAGATGTTTGTCGTTGAAGACCGGCACGCTGCGCCCGCTGGCACGGAACACCTCGGCGATCTCGGTAAAAAACTCGTAGCGCGGGTAGAGCTTCTGGCCTTTTTCGTTGTTCGGATACTCACCGTGCTCGGCGATCAGCAATACCGCATCGACAGCCAACTCGCTCCCGCCCAGACACACTGCCTCAGCAATGCTCGGATAAATGGTAAAGCCGTGTTTTTTTGCCCGGCGCAGGCTCAAGTCTTCTCCCTCTACCGGCGACTGATCGACATATACGCCAACGATGTCCATCTCCGGACGATGCCACTTGCCGTCGCACGGATAGCCGTTCAAAAAGCGCTCACCCATGTGATTGGCGTGGTTGCGCCAGCCCCAGACCGTCGTGATCAGGGCAATCTTCTTGCGTTTTTGCTCTGCCATTACGTCCTCCGAAAGGTCGATGCCTCATCGACCTGGTATTGAATATCCAAGTGCGGCGTAACCAGCTTTTTTTCGTCCTGCCACAGCGACTCGACCCCGGCGGCGGTAAGCCCAGTCGTCAACAATGTGCGTTCGATGGGATAAGGCGGCTGTCTGGTCAACATCATCTGCTCGATATGGTGGCACAATGGATTGAAAAAATTGGGCTGCATTTCGTGACCAGCACCCAGATAAAAAAGCAGCGAAAAAGGGTCGAGGTGACCTTTAATCCGCGCCGCGACCGTCATCTCCTTTACCAGCCCCGGCATTAGCAGCATGGTGGCACGCAAACCATCGGCGTACTCGAACTGATAGGCCACCGGATCCCGATCCAGCAAGCCCGGCAAATCTTCCCGCTCCGGATAAGTGTGGCGATTGCTCTCGTCAGCAGGTTTCAGGTTCAGGCTGCGACACAGGCAAGCCTCGAAGAGTGCTGGATCCCACGCGCCGTCGTCGAGCGCCCGCCATACGCTGTCACCGCGCAAACCCTT
>DQLG01000863.1 GCA_015660315.1 Candidatus Latescibacterota bacterium | reverse complement strand
CCTTGCAACCATCGGCCGGCCCGCCGCCCGCCAACTGATCGCTCGCCTCAACCCCGGCCTGTATTTGGGCGAGGACTATCGCGAATTCCGCGACGAGCAGGAGCAATTGCGCACCGGTTGCGCACGGACGTTGGGCCGCATAAAACCGCGCGGTGCGACGGCAGCGCTCAAGGATCGCATCACCGCCGCTTATACCGACAATGAACGCATCGCCTGCCTCTGGGCCATCGGCCAGATCGGCTATAGCCAGGTCGGCCTAGACGCGTTGAAGCTGCAACTCAAGGACAGCAATCCCGTCATCCGCATCCATGCGGCCATCGCCACCGTCAAAATGGACGACAATCTCGGAGATGGCGAGATCGAAGCCGCCTTCGCCGACGCGCAACTCGCCCAGATCGCCCTGCAAGGCCTAGAGGAATCGAGCTATTTTGGCGTCCCATTGCTCACGAGATTAAGCACCCGCGAGGGGCCCCAGCAACAGGCCCTGCGGCAAGTCGTCGACAAGGTCAAAGACCAGCTCGTCGCGCAACTCACCGCAGATGAGCCGGTGCACCGCCAACGCGCCGCTAAAGCCCTGGGCCAGATCGGCGCCCCAGCCCCAAGCCAAGCCCTGGTGAACCTGCTGACAGATCCCAGCAACCAAGTCCGCTTTAGCGCGGCCGCCGCCCTCGCCACCCTCGACCAGGCCCAAGGCATTGACTTCCTTTTCCAGGCCCTGCGCAACACCGACTCGATTCTACGAGCCAACGCCGTGAAATTTCTCGCCGAGGTCCAAAGCCAATCGGGTTCGGTCGAATCCCAACTGATCAGCGCCCTCAGCGCAGAGGCCCCACTCGCCCGGGCCGGGGCCGCCCAGGTCTTAGGCCAGGCACGGGTCCAGACGGCACTCGGCTCGCTGATCGAGGCGACCGCCGACAACACCACCGAAGTGCGCGTCAACGCCATTATCGCCCTCGGTCAAATCGGCGACGACCAAAGCAGGGCCCGACTCGAAAGCCTGCGCACCGACGACAACGCCACCGTTGCCTATTACGCCGAGTGGGCTTTGGGCCAACTCGGCCCCAGTTGACTCGAAACCCTATGGCCGCAATGAAAAAAACGATCTGCCTGTCCCTATTCTGTCTCTTGGCCTCGCCCCCCGTGGGCCAGCAGGCCCACGCCGGCGAAACGCCCGAGACCATCCTCATCCGCCAAGCGCTGTCCAAAGATATATCCGGATACCGCCGGGCCGATTCCGAATTGACCCTCAAAACATATGACGAGCGTTTCGTCGCCTACCAGGGCCATGCCAACGGCGACCCGCGCGCCTGGACCATTTTGCACGAGAATCGCGACGCCCTCGCCAAGCAGATCAACGCCGACCTCAAAGCCCACCGCTATGAGACAACCCGGACGATCCCTTTAATCTCAGTGCGCACTACGCACGCCTTTGCCACCACTATTGATTCGGGCCAGGTCATCGACCGCACATCCGGCGCGACCACCCCAGTCAGCATCCAACGGCTTTGGATATTTCTCAAAACCGAGGACCAATGGCTGGCCACCGCGATGGTATCCGACTTGGGCGACGCGTTACTGCCGACAGCCGCCTCGGGCACGCATGGCGACATAGCGGATCTTCTGCAGCGCGAAAGCCAGGCGTGGGAAGACGGCAACCCCTCGGATATCCTCGGACTCTTCGACGAACACTTCACCGGCTATGACGGCCACATGGCCTTCAAACCGGCCACCTGGACAATCGTCTTCAGCGGTATCGAGGAGATGGGAAAATGGCTCGACAAGCGCCTACCCTACACTCAATACGACCTCGACCGCAAAATACTGTACTCGGCAGTGGGCCCCGCCGGCAACGAGGCCCTGGCTGTAACGCGCGAGACCGTGGCGATCCAACACACCGCAGGCCCCGCCAAACATCAGAAAGAACGCTACGTCCTCTGGACGATGAGTCGCCGCTCTGGTTCGTGGAAGATCACCAACATGCTTTACGACCTAGGGCTCACCGACTAAAAAACAGAGTGGTCATGACTGAAAAGATCAACAACTACGAGAACACAAACCGCCTTTTCGACAAGGCTGCCGATCTGATCAGCCTCGACGAGGAAATGCGGCTATTGCTCAAGACGCCGTTTCGCGAAATCCAGGTCGAAGTGCCTATCCGCACCGACGAGGGCGACCTCAAGGTCTTTGTCGGCTACCGGGTCCAGCACAACGCGGCGCGCGGCCCAATGAAGGGCGGGCTGCGCTTCCATCCGGAGGTCGATTTCGACGAGGTGCGTTCACTGGCCTCGCTGATGACTTGGAAGACCGCGCTGGTCAACGTGCCTTTTGGCGGCGCCAAGGGCGGCATCACCTGCGACCCGCACCAGCTCTCGCAGCATGCACTCGAACGCCTGACCCGCAAATTCATCGAGCGCATCGGTTTCGCCCTCGGCCTGCACCTCGACATCCCCGCCCCCGACGTCAATACCAATGCCCAGGTCATGGCCTGGATTATGGACCAATATAGCTCGCAATACGGCTACACCACCGGTATCGTCACCGGTAAACCT
>DQLG01000577.1 GCA_015660315.1 Candidatus Latescibacterota bacterium | reverse complement strand
CGATGGACAACGGCAACGAATTTGCCCAACATAAAAGAGTCGCCAAAGCTCTACTGGCCAAGGTCTATTTTGCCCACCCGTATTGAACCCGTACTCTCCAAGCATGCCGATCATGTCGCCGACGTAATCATAAGGGCATTGAGTGAGATCAAAGGTCAGGTCCATACACTGACGATGGACAACGGAAACGAATTTGCCCAACATAAAAGAGTCGCCAAGACCCTACAGGCCAAAGTCTATTTTGCTCACCCGAATTGTGCCTGGGAGCGCGGGGCCAACGAAAACACCAACGGGCTATTACGCCAGTACTTCCCCAAGGGCACTAACTTTAAGACGATCACTCAAGCTAAAATTCGGCGGGCTGAAGACAGACTCAATGACCGACCCAGAAAAGCACTGGAGTTTCGATCACCAAACGATATCTTTCAACACGATAAACCATAAACACTAAACGTGCACTTCAGAGTTGAGACCACAGACTTAAGAATAGAAGAATCGCCCTGTGTATCGACGATCCTGAGCTGCGCTATCAGTTGTCGGAGTTGCTAATGAAGAATGGGGCCGTCGTGCATGGTGCGAGGGATGAGGTCGAGTTACAGCGGATGGTGGATAAGTTGGGCGTGGAGATCGTCGTGGCGGCAGTAAAGCCCCCCAGGATCGGCCTCAATTAAGGAAAACGATACTACGCTCATCTCATTACCGGATCGGTGCTGCATCCAAAGCAGTGCAACGCCAGCGGCAGCTGGACAGGACGCAGCAAACGTTCGATGCCGCCGCCAGCGTTGCTCAATTACCTGCTATTTTTTGGCCCGAAAGCCTAGCTGTCACCGTGAAGGAGCACTCGATCGCCGCAGTCTGTGCCATGTCGATCGGCCAGACGCATCAGTTTTTCGAGGCCCTGTCCAAAGCTGTGCCGCAGAGTATGTGGCGACAGTTACTGCAGAATTGCTTGGATTCTCACCGCAGCAGCAGCAGGCTTCGCGTGAGCGTCCGGTCGCCGGTCTCCAGCCGGTAGAGGTACACGCCGCTGGCCAGTGGCCGGCCTTGGGCATCCGTGCCGTCCCACAGCAGACTGTACGAACCCACCTCCCGTGCGCCCGTCGCCAGCCGCAGAACTTCCTGCCCGGCCAGGTTGTACAGCCGCACGTCGACATCGCTCGCACGCGGCAGCGCAAACTCGATCACCGTGCCACTGTTGAACGGATTCGGGTAGTTCTGCTGTAGCGCGAGTTGATCGGGCACCGCCTCCGACCGATCCTCCAGGACCGCCGTATCCCATGCTCCGCCGTCAAAGGGCGGGTAGTCGTTGGCACTGATCACCATGCCGAAGGGACCGTTCAAGAGACCGCCGGTGGAGGCACCGTCGGCAAAGAGAGTCGCCGTGTCGTTGATGAGGTCGTAGGCTACAATTTCATCGCTCAGATACCCTGTGATGTAAAGGGTCCCGCCGTCCGGGCTAAGAGCCAGACCCCGGGGAGCGAAATCCGAAAAGTCAACCAGCTCGGTTACGCTACCGCCGGTACTCACCTTAAAGACCTTACCTTCGTTGTAGTCGGAGACATAGAGAAAGGTCTCCGAAGCGTCCATGACGAGACCCCCTTCGGTGCCCGGTGCCACACCAGAAGCCAGCACGGTGGCCGGGTTGGAGATGGCGTCGAGCGGCAAGGTGTCGGTGGGGTTGATTAGAAACACATCTCCGCTGGAGTCGGTGAAATAAACAACGCCCGAGGTGGTTTGCACCACGGTCTGAAGGTTGTTATAGCCTTGGGCCAGCACCGTCTGCCCCATGGTATCGAGGTCCAAGAGGAGGACCCGATCGCTGCCGGCGATGTACATGTCGTTGTTCGCAACATCGTAGTAGAGACCGTTGGGGTTGTTGAAACCGGTCGCCACCGTAGTGAAGACGTCGCCCAAGGCCTGGGTATAGAGGCCGTTGTTGTCGTCACTCACGTAGAGCAGCGGATCGGTCGCGAGCGTATTCTGGGCCAAACCCGAGGGCCCGTTGAACCCGGTACCGACCACCGTGGCTGTGCCGTCATCGGAGATCTGGACCACGGTCGTGCCGCCTCCGCCGCCACCCTCGTTGGTGACGTAAAGGAAATACCCGGCGGGCAGGTTGGAGGTGTCGACTGGCAAATCGCCCGTGCTGATCTCGGTTACACTGAATGAGGCTGTAGACAAAAACAGAGAGAGCCCTAAAATAGCTAGACTTATTTTGATTGCGTTTCTCATTGGCTTGTAATTCTTCCTACATTGAGCGAGAATTGGCGACGAGTCTGATAGACTGAAAACGCCGATGTCTGTTGGCACCCCGGACATTCATGGATAATGTACCCTATTTGGTCGGAGTATCCCTTGTTGCCCCATATCAGCATAATGGTCTCCCTATTCTAGAGTTGTTTTCGTCACGCTCTGAATGTATAGGAATTATAAAGGGCCTTTTAGGGGGTTCGGTCAAGCCATATGGGTGTCTTATCGCCCTCTTTCCTGCTGGGGGGTGCCGCCTTTAGGTAGCCCCTCTGTTAGTGGTTGGCCGGCCGATGGACGAACGGGCTCGTTTTAGATGCTAAGAGGCCGGGGGTAGGCAGACTTCGAGGGGGTGCGCCATCCAGTGACAGAAGATGCTGTATAAGTTGTGTTCCTTGCTTGCTCCCCATTCCCCCTCGCCCTATTTTGAGTCCCATGATGCAATAGTTTCATTGCTTAGCTCAGCGTTAGATTTTACAGATTTCCATATTTTATTTCCCGCCACTAAAACCACTATTCACAGCAGTTTAAAGGAAATTCACCATGTCCCGTCCCAACATCCTCTTCATCATGACCGACGACCACGCCGCGCACGCGATGAGTTGCTATGGCTCTAAGATCAATAAAACCCCGAACCTCGACCGCATCGCCCACGGCGGCATGCGCTTCAATAATTGCTTCTGTACCAACGCACTGTGCGAACCCAGCCGCGCGACCATACTCACCGGCACCTACAACCATATAAATGAAGTCACCACCATCGGCGCCCACCTCGACAACACCCAGGAAAACATCGCCAAAATCCTCCAGCACAATGGCTACCAGACCGCGGTCGTCGGCAAGTGGCATCTAGGGCAGGGCGAGGCGCACTGGCCCACTGGTTTTGACTACTGGAATATCCTCCAGGGCCAAGGGCCTTATTTCGACCCAGAGATGGTCAACAATGGCGAGAAAGTGCAATACGAAGGATATACCACCGACCTGGTCACCGACCTCTCCCTCGACTGGCTCAAAGGCCGCGACCCAGACAAGCCCTTCTTCCTGATGTATCACCACAAAGCCCCGCACCGCCCCTGGGACCCTGACGACAAACACGCCGATATGTACGAAGATATCGATATTCCCGTGCCGGAGACCTTCGACGACGACTACCAAAACCGCGCCGCGGCAGCAGGCGCCGCGCAAATGACCGTCGCCGAACACCTCACCGAACGCGACCTCAAGCAACCCGTGCCCGAAGGCCTGTCGCCCGCAGAAGAAAAACACTGGAAATACCAGCGCTATATAAAGGACTACCTACGCTGCGTCGCCAGCGTCGACGACAATGTCGGCCGCGTGCTCGACTATCTCGACGAAGAGGGCCTCAGCGACGATACGATCGTCGTCTACACCTCCGACCAGGGTTTCTTCCTCGGCGACCACGGCTGGTACGACAAGCGCTTCATGTACGAAGAATCGTTGCGCATGCCCTTTATCATCCGCTACCCAAGATCCATCCGGCCCGAATCGGTCAATGACGATATTATCACCAATGTCGACTTCGCCCCAACCTTTCTACATTATGCCGGTATCGACATACCCTCTGAGTTCCAAGGCACTAGCTTTGATCCCCTGCTCGCAGGCAGCACCCCCGAAGACTGGCAGCAATCGATGTACTATCGCTACTGGATGCACCTGGCCCACCACCACGTCTACGCCCACTATGGCGTGCGTACAAAGCAGTACAAACTCATCTACTACTACGCCGACGCCTTGGGCCAACCCGGCGCTATCGACGAGACCAAACCCCCGGAATGGGAACTCTTCGACCTCGACCAAGACCCCAACGAACTCAACAACGTCTACCACAACCCAGCCTACGCCGATATCGCACAAGAATTACGAACTGAATTGCGCCGCCTGCAGGAAAAAGTGAACGACGAACCGTATCCGGCAGAACAACCGTAAAACTTCAATCTCATTATCGACTGAACAACTATAATCGCTCACTGGCTTAGTAGACGTCTCACGTTATATTATTTGCGGAATGACTTTAGAACTCACACAGTATTGTTGGCATAGAGAGATTTCCCTGAACGGATTGCGGTCCTGGTTTCACAGGATGTGCAGTTAGATCAGGCCGCCCCTCGCAGCCGACACCTCCGACCTAGAGAGACCTTACATGTCCGATCAAGCCTTTCGCCTCACCGACGCCCAAATGGCCCGCTTCATAGCCCACGGCTATATCACCATCACCCCGGATCTGCCTCCAGCATTCCACGCCGAAGTCTTCGCCCAACACCAGGAAGTCTTCGAAAAAGAGGGCAACCCCGGCAACAACCTGCTGCCCAGGATCCCCCTAGTCCGCAAAGTCTTCGAAGATGCCGCCGTAGTCGGGGCCCTCAAAAGCACCGCAGGCGAAGATTACTACCTGCAGCCGCACCGCCATCCACATTTCAATAAAGCCCACAGCGAGGGCCAAAGCATGCACCAGGACGGCGGCAAACGCTGGTCGCACCGCACCCGCTATCTGCTCGCGTTCTACTATCCGCAAGACACGCCCATAGAGCGCGGCCCCTCCGGCATAGTGCCCGGCAGCCATTATTTTAACACGCCCGAAGGCGCGCGAATTTCAGAAGAAGTCCCGCTGACTACGCCGGCCGGCACGGTGACCATCGCCGACTATGACCTCTGGCACCGCGCCATGCCGAATACCAGCGACAACAACCGCTACATGATCAAATTCCTCTTCGCCCGCATGAGCGAGCCCCAGGCCCCCGCCTGGAAAAACGAGCAAGCCGATTGGCCAGGCGTCGAACCGGCTCTAGCCGGAGACGAGCTGGAACTGCAGAAAATGTACGCGCACACCTGGCATTGGCACCGCGGTGCAGGCTCCGGCGCCTTGTTGCCGCGCAACGGCTATGCACCGGCAGAGCTATTAAAAATCCTCGCAGCGGAGCAAGAAAGACCCGCAATCGCCGCCGCCTACGCCCTAGCCGCCTTCGGCATTGAAGTCGTCCCAGACCTCATCGACATTCTAACCGACGAAACCGAAATGACCCGCCGTCACGCGGCCTACGCGCTCAGCACTATCGCCGGCCCCGCCGTCGCAGCACTAACCGACGCGTTGGGACACACAGAAGCAATAACCCGCGCCGACGCCGCCACCATCCTCGGCGATATCGGCCCAACAGCTGCATCGGCCATACCGGCTTTGATCACCGCGAGCAAAGATGCAAACCAAGACGTCCGCCGAAGCGCCGCCGAAGCGTTAAGCACCGTAGCCCAGGACACACCCGATGCCGTGCCCGCCCTAATAGAATCCCTAAGCGACGAACAAGGCCAAGTCCGCCAGGTGGCGACACTCGCCCTGTGCCGCCTCGGCCCTCACGCCGAAGAGGCCATTGGACCTTTGCAACAAGTGCTCGACGACGAAAACCGCTATGTGCGCGCCGACGCGCTCTACGCGCTCGAGCGCATAGGTACATCCGAAGCCAAAGACACGCTGATCCGCCATCTGATGCCCGCACGCTGGTGTCCGGTCACCACCGCAACAAGCACGTTCTAGGAGAAACAGAAGCCATGCCTGCACTCGACCAGACTCAGGTCGCCGCCTACCACCAGGACGGCTATATTATCGCCCGGCAATTTTTTGACGCTGAAGAAACTAGCCTGTTGCGCCGCGCCGCGCTAGAAGACAACGAGATCGACCAGCGCTCCTTCGGCCGCGACGACGGCGAGGGCGGCACCGTGCGCCTAGCCGTCTGGAACCATCCCGGCGACTCGCTCTACGGCATGTTCGCCCGCTCAGCACGCACCATCGACTCGATGGAAGCCCTGCTCGGCGGCGAGGTCTACCACTACCACTCCAAGATGATCCTCAAGGAACCCAAAGTCGGTGGAGCTTGGGCCTGGCACCAGGATTACGGCTACTGGTACCACAATGGCTGCCTCTATCCGCAGATGGCTAGCGTCTCGATCGCCGTCGACCCCGCCACCCGTGCAAACGGCTGTATGCAGATCCTCAAAGGCTCGCACCATATGGGCCGAGTCGAGCACATGCTCAAAGGCGAGCAGACCGGCGCCGATCTGGAAGTGGTCGAAGCAGCCGCCGCGCGCCTAGAGTTGGTCCATTGCGAAATGGAACCGGGCGATGCGCTCTTTTTTCACTGCAACGCCCTGCACTGTTCAGAACAGAATCGTTCAGAGAATCCCCGCTGGTCGCTGATCTGCTGCTACAACGCTGCCACCAACGATCCCTTTAAAGCATCACACCACCCGAACTATACGCCGCTTGCTAAAGTCGCCGACAGCGCCATCGCCGAGACCGGCGTGCGCCGCTTCGCAGCAAACGACGAGGCTTGGCTCGACGCCGGCCAGGCGATGGACGCCCGACGCCAGCAACTGGCCGAACAACAACAGCAGCAACAATAGCCCATGCTCGAGCACCCACTCGCCTTCCTGCCTTTTGAAGCACTGATGGCCGGGCTGCTGTTCCTCTGTTTCCGGCACGCCCTGCCATTTGGTGCACCCGCTCTGTTAAAACTTGCGGCGGGCGTGGTTTTCGGCATTCTCCTGGAATGGGCTACCATCGAACAACTCGACGCCTACCGCTACGGGACGCAATATTTATTTATGATCGACACCGTGCCCATCGCTACCGGTGTCGGCTGGGGCGTGATCCTCTATAGCGCGATGTACTTGACCGACCATACAAACCTCAATCCCTGGCTGCGCCCGGTCGCCGACGCGCTGCTGGCGCTCAATATCGACCTGGTCATGGACGCCGTCGCCATCCGCGCTGGGATGTGGGACTGGGGCAAGGGGCTGGAGCACGACTACTTCGGCGTGCCCTTCGAGAATTTCTGGGCGTGGTTTTGGGTGATCTTCTGTTTTTCGCTGTCGTACCGCATCTGTTATCGCCTCACGATCAAATACCACGTCGCACTCGCGCCCATCTGCGCGATCCCGCTCGGCATACTCGGCGT
>DQLG01000602.1 GCA_015660315.1 Candidatus Latescibacterota bacterium | reverse complement strand
TTATATGCGAATAAGCATGAAGAATGAAAAAATCCTGAGGCCATATTCAGAATGGCTTTAGGAATTTAATTATTGTTGAAAAATTCGATAGGTTAAAATGGCTATAAAGACTATAAATCACGATTGCTTTGGCCATAGCGACTTGTGCAGGTGTCTTAGCGAACTATTAAAATCCCGTTCTTAATGCTCAAAAAACTCGTGGTAGAGCGAACGGACCGCTTGCGGAATAGCTGTGGCTTTTATTCCGAACATCATACTCACTTCGCTTGAGCCCTGGTTAATCATTTCCAGGTTGACGGCGGAGCGGGAGAAAGCGATGCAGGCGCGGGCGGCTAAGCCTACGGTATGGTGCATACCTTCGCCTACGATCATGACCAGCGCCAAACCGCGTTCTACCGAAAGTTCGTCGACCTGTAATTCGGTGCGGACTCTGCGCAGCACCCGTTCTTCGGTAGCAGAGTTAAAAAAGGCATCGCGGACGATGACCGACATATTGTCGATGCCGGAAGGGGTGTGCTCGAAGGGGATGCCCTCGTCCTCGAATATCTCCAACAGACGGCGGCCGAAGCCGACTTCGCGGTTCATCAGGTATTTGCTGATGTAGATGCTTGAGAAACCGTCGGTGGCGGCGATGCCGACGATCGGGCGTTCGCCGATGGCGCGTTCCGGCACGATGCGTGTGCCAGGAGCTTGCGGGTTGTTGGTATTTTTTACGACGACCGGGATGCCGGCGTGGAAAACGGGTTCGAGCGCCTCGTCGTGGAATACGGAGAAGCCGGCATAGGAAAGCTCGCGCATCTCGCGGTAGGTGATTTCGTCGACGGCGACGGGGTTTTCCACCAGAGATGGATTGGCGACGAAGACGGAGTCGACATCGGTGAAGTTCTCGTATACCTCGGCGTCAACGGCGGCGGCGAGAACGGCTCCGGTAATATCGGAACCGCCGCGCGGGAAGGTTACGATTTTGCCGGCGGTTGAATAGCCGAAGAAACCGGGAAAGATCGTGATGCCCGGGCGATCCTTTATTTCGCGCAATTTGCCAAATGACTGTTGTAGCACGCGGGCGTTGCCCGGCTCGTCTGAGAGGATCATCCCTGCGTCGCCGGGATTGAGATAGTGGGCTTCAAAGCCGCTTTCGCGCAGGAATTCGGCGACTACGCGAGCGCTATTGTCCTCGCCACCGGCCTTCATGGTATCCATGAAGAGTTCCTCGTCCTCCGTGGACATCGAGAGGCGTTCATTAAAATCTGCGGCGATGGGCTCAAGGGCCGTATCGGGGAGGCCGAGATCGCGCACGATGGCGGCGTAGCGCTCGACGACGCGGTCGAGTTCGGCTTGGCCGTCTTTGTTGGTCAGGCGGGCCTTGGCGGTTTCGATCAACAGGTCGGTGACCTTGGTATCATCGGCGTCGCGTTTGCCGGGGGCTGAGACCACCACCAGTTTACGTTCGGGATCGGAGGTGACGATGGCGCTGATTTTTTGTATTTGCTCGGCCGAGGCTAACGAGGTGCCGCCAAATTTGGCTACTTTCATCAGTTTTTCCTTTGGCAATCTGTTAAGGTTATAAAAAATGCACAGATTGATTTTTTTTCAATAGCGGACCCATTCATACGATCAGGTAGGGTCTGCACGGGTGGACGGTGTGCAATGAGAGTCGGTTGTTTAAATTAAGACTATGCAACGCAAATGTCGCGCAGTGCAATAGGGAGTGGACGATACTCAATACCATCGCCCACTCACTCAATGGTTCGGCGGATCTGGCTTTGAGCAGATTACCGCACATTTCGACCTACAGACCCGTTGGATCTGGTTGCTTGACGAACTGGAAGGCGCCACCTATTTGGCGGCCTCACTCAATTTGCCTCCGGCCCTGGCGGACGATCCTCGCGGTATGGAGGGTGACTGTTATTGTTTGCATACTTTTCGCCGGGGTGACTTATGGCAGGCCGCTAAGGTCAACGCGGTTATCTGCAGTCGCTTGGACGGTCGGGTAAAGGGTACCGAAAGATTGCGTCACCATGCGAACGTGCCGCTTTACGTGCAAGAGAAGAAACTGGGCATGCTCTATGTGATCAGCAGTGATTGCAGGAGTTGTCGGTGGGGGATCTGCGCTTGTTACAGACGGTCGGCGATATGCTCGGGATCGCGATTGAGCGCACCCGTTTGCACGATTAAGAGCGTGGAGGCCGGGGCGGTAGAGGAAACGCAATCGGCTCGCACGCGAGATCCACGACACGCTCGGTCGGAGCCAGGTGGTGGTATTGATGAAACTCGAAGCGATCGACGCGTTGTTCGCGGCGGGTGCCAAGCGCGAAATGGTCATCCTTTTGCAGGCGCATGGTTTTCCCATACGGTAAATTATGTCGAGAGAAACTGGCCGTTGGCCTATTATCAGGCGGTGTTTGCCAGCGGACCGGGTAGCGCCAAGATGCTTTCGGCGGGTAGAACCTTTACGGCCGAGTTGATCACTTGAGTGGTGGCCAAAGGGGTGCAGATCGCGCCATTGGTTTTACATGCGGGTGTTGCGAGCCTGGAGGAACATGAATCTCCTTATGCCGAGTGTTATCGCGTACCCGAATCTACGGCACGAAAGATCAATTTGGCAGGGCTTATGAAGATGCGTTGGCGGCGGGATAGTTATGGCATGTGTTTGGTGACATGCATTTTATTCTGCCGTAAAACTAGTCGGTTAAGGGGTGGGCGCTGCAAAGCGGCTTGATCTTGCGGACCCTGCATATAAAGCTATTCAGCTTGTTTGCGTTTGTTGTTCCAGGTTGCGGGGCAGTCCCTAGGGGGCAGTCCCATTTATTTTGGAATTACCTCAGCGTTAGATTTGTCTTCAGCACGCTTTATACCTACTTTTGATAGATTGTAATAGAAAATCTGCATATAAAACCCGCAAACTCAGCGTACCTCTGGAAATAGGCCCACAATGAAAGCAATGCGCTTCCATCAGCACGGGGGACCCGAAGTCCTCGTCTACGAGGATGCCCCCACGCCCGAAGTCGGACCGGGCGAAGCCATCGTTCAAATCGAAGCCATCGGCTTGAATTATATAGACACTTACCACCGCGACGGTCTCTACCCGGTCGAATTGCCCTGTATCCCCGGTATGGAAGCGGCGGGAACTATTACGAGAATCGGCGATGGTGCCGAGGGCGTAAATGTCGGTGACAGAGTCGCCTATGCTGGTGCGCTCGGCGCCTATGCCGAAGAGGCAGCCGTAGCTGTTGATCGCTTGGTCCCGTTGCCCGATGACGTTTCCTGCGAAGTCGGTGCCGCCGCGATGTTGCAGGGCATGACGGCCCATTACCTCGCGCATAGCTCCTATACCTTGGGCAAAGACGACACGGCACTGATCCACGCTGGTGCGGGTGGTGTGGGCTTGCTCTTGATCCAAATGGCGAAGCGCCTCGGGGCCCGGGTGCTGACGACCGTATCGACAGAGGAAAAAGAGCAGTTGGCGCGCGCAGCAGGCGCCGATGAGGTCATCCGCTATACCGAACGGGATTTTGCCGAAGACGTAATGACGTTAACCGATGGCCGAGGTGTAGACGTCGTCTATGATTCTGTTGGCAAAACGACTTTCGACAAAAGTCTGGATGTGCTCAGGCCGTTGGGATATCTGGTTCTGTTTGGCCAATCGAGCGGGCCGGTGGAACCTGTTGATCCCGGAATTCTTAATATAAAGGGGTCGCTTTTTTTGACCCGGCCGACCATGGCCCATTATATCCCGACCCGCGAAGCACTGTTGCAACGAGCGGGCGATGTATTGGGTTGGATCGGTAGTGGTGAGTTGGATCTACGCATCGGCGATCGTTTCGCCCTGGCTGACGCCGCCGACGCGCATCGAGCCCTACAAGGGCGCAAGACGACCGGCAAGGTCGTAATTTTACCCAGCTGATATAGGTTGTAAAATCCGCGACGTTGCGGGCCGACAGAAAATGCAAAGGAGCTAGGAGATGGCTGAG
>DQLG01000375.1 GCA_015660315.1 Candidatus Latescibacterota bacterium | reverse complement strand
GTTTTTGAAATAATCCCGGCCGTATTTTTTTATCGCGGTCGGGCTTACCGCGGCGCAGAAATTCATCGCCAAGTTGGAAAGGAAGGGGGCGTTCGGTTTCTTGAGACGGATGACGAAGGTCGAATCATCGGGAGTCGTGAGCTCGGCAAGGATATCGTCCATGCCCATATCCTTCCAGTATTTGTAACCGCCTTCGACTTTGTGATGGGGGTGGTCTTTGTAAAACTGGCGGCCTAACGAGAAGAGCAAGGCTTCAGCGTTAAAGACGGTGCCGTCGTGGAAATGAACGCCGCGCCGCAAATGAAAGGTCCAGGTCAACTGGTCGGCGGAAACGTCCCAGGAATGCGCGAGCTGCGGTACGATCGCGGTGCTCTCGCTATCATATGCGACGAGCGTTTCGTAGATGTTGTCGCATACTTTAAATGATTCGCCATCTGTTTCTAACCCCGGGTCGAGGCCGACCGAATCGGAACCGCGGCCAAAAACCAGCGTGGTCAGTTGTTGTTTATCACTGCCGCAGGCCGCGAGGGTCAGTACCATCAATAAGAAGAGAATAATCACGGTTTCAGATCCTTTAGCAACGAGTTCTTTTTCGCCTCGATTTCGCGCAAACGGCGACGATTGGCCAACTCGCGGTCTTCCGGATGCATAAGGCGCAGCCAGGCACTCATGGTGCGCAAGTCGGTATAGGGGATATTTTTACGCATCGGTCTGATCAGTAGACGGGCATCGGAGGTAAGGATCCAGGCCTCGTGCGCGGCCGAGATATCGCGCAGGTAGAAACGGCCGCTCGACCAGGAAGTGCGTTGGGTATAAAGCGCGACGCGGCGGCCCCAATGCATGAACTGGTTTTCGAAGCTCAGCGGGTAGGAGCCGACGCGGGGGTTGCTGTAGCGGTCGGGGTCGTAGTGTACGATGATATCGTAGACGCTCGTTGTGTTGAGCACCGGGTCGCGCACGATTTCGACCAATGTGAGGATCTGCGCGTAGGCTTTCTCGTTTGTGCTGGCTAGGACCGCGCGCAATTCGGTGCCAACATCTTTCAGTTCGGTCTCCGAGAGGGTGACCGTGGCCTTCGCTTCGGCGGTGGCAGACCATAGGCCGATGAGCAGGGCGCAACAGATCCCCACCCCCAGGCCTGAAAAGCCACGGCCCCCGGCTATGCCGCCAGGGGCCATGGGCCGCTTGCGCCGCAATGTCTAATCCTCGAAGGCCGCGTCAAAGGCGATATCCGAAGGGGCGAAGTCCACCTCCTTGACGAAGGCGGCCGCTTCGGTCGCGCCGTGTTCGCGGTCCATGCCGCTGTCTTCCCATTCGACCGACAGCGGCCCCTGGTAATTGATGCGGTTGAGGGCGCGGATGATTTCCTCGAAATCGATATTGCCCCGGCCCAGCGAGCGGAAGTCCCAGAAGCGCCGCCGGTCGCCGAAGTCGGTGTGCCCGCCGAAGACCCCGGCGTCCTTGGGCGTCTGCGACCAGCCGACGTCTTTCATGTGCACATGGAAGATCCGGTCGCTGAAGCGATGGATGAATTCGACATAGTCTACGCCCTGGTAACCGAGATGGCTCGGGTCGTAGTTAAAGCCAAAAGCCGGGTGCCCGTCGAGCGCCTCAATGGCGCGTTGGGCCGAAGCGATGTCGAAGGCGATTTCGGTCGGGTGCACCTCAAGTGCGAACTTGACCCCGAGTTTCTGGTATTGGTTTAGGATCGGGGTCCAGCGTTTGGCGAAGTCCTTGTAGCCCTTCTCGATCATATCGGGGGAGACCGGTGGGAAGGAATAGAGCAAATGCCAGATCGAGGACCCGGTAAAGCCGTTGACTACGTCGACGCCGAGCCGGGCGGCGGCCTTACCGGTGGCGATCATTTCCTTAGCCGCGCGTTTGCGTACGCCTTCGGGGTCGCCGTCGCCAAGGATGCGCGGCGGTAATATAGACGCGTGGCGGCTATCTATATTGTCGCAGACGGCTTGGCCGACGAGGTGGTTAGAGATGGAGTAGAGCTTGAGGCCGTATTGTTCTAAGAGTTGGCGTCTATTTTTGCAGTAGGCGGCAGTGGCTTTCTCGACTTCAAAATGATCGCCCCAGCAGGCGAGTTCCAAGCCGTCATAGCCGAATTCGACGGCTTTCTGGCACATCGTCTCAATGCCCATATCGGCCCATTGGCCCGTGAAGAGAGTGACAGGTCGCATCGCGGTTGCTCCTTGTTGGTGAGCGGTACGGAAATCTGAATAAAGGAAGATATATACGGCGGTCGGGCCAAGGGTGTCAAGAGCTATCGGCTGAGTGACTTTTCGCGGCGCAGGTCAATGTCGAAGATGCGCAGATAGCGGCCTTGGAACTCCCCGATCACTTCGAGGACCTGGTCCTCGTCGAGGTCGAGCAGGCCCATGCGCTCGCCGAAGGGCTCGGGCGATTGCCATTCGAGGTCGAAGAAGCGGGCGTCGAAGATATATCCGTCGTTGAGCACGATTTCGTCTTCGCCGTCTCCGTCGACATCGCCGATGAGGATTTGGTGTGCGGTCAGATCGGTCTGGTCGCTGCGCCATTGCTCATACTGGTCTCGGCCGTCGTAGACGATCAGGCGGCCGTCGGCGCAGAATACAAGTTCAGGCTGCTCGTCGTCGTCGATATCGCCGATGGTTAAGCTGGTGATGCGCTTGTACTCGTTGGGGGAGTTGCTCCAGATGAGGGTGTAGTCCATGATGTCGAGATAGTAGATACGGCCCTGGTCGGTGTAGGCGACGATTTCGTCGAGTTCGTCGTCGTTGATATCTACGACAAAGACTCCGCCCACCGAGCCTTCGAGGTATTCACTGACCCACACCTCGGTATAAGAGCCGCCGTCGCGCGCTTCGTAGATATGGATGCGGCCGTTGTTGTCGCCGAGTACCATTCGGTCGGGGCCTTCACCGGAGGGTAGGTGAAGCAGGTTGTCGAATTCTGCTAAGTCACCATGGTAGGCCGGTAAGTCCGGTAAGTCCGGTAAGTCGAGTGCTTGTATGCAAGGTGGGGCGAGTAAGATGGCGCATAGGATGAGCGTCAACATGGTGTGCTTTACTCCTCGGAAACGGCCGCACGGGCGGCCTCGTAGACGGAGAGCAGCGGTATCTGGTGCTTCTTCGCAAGCCGGGCGCAATCCTCGTATTCGGGTGCGGCGCGGCGGTGGCCGTCCAGATAGCTAAATTTAACGCGGACCTCGCCAAAGGGCGTTTCAACCGAGCGGACTTCGCGCTCTAATACGCGACGTTCGACGGAATAATAGCGCAAGCCGATGGTGGTCGTCTCTTGTAGGATGGTCGTCGCCAACAGGTCAAAGGTCGCGGCCTCGGCGAGCACGCTGAGCACATTGCCCGGGCGGCCTTTCTTCATGAAAACGGGCGTTGTGTAGACATCGCGCGCGCCTTGTTCGAGCAGCCGGTCGAAGAGATAGCCATATACCTCGGGGTTCATATCGTCGATATTGGCTTCGATCAGTGTCATTTTTTCGCTTGCCGGATCGCGCGCTCCGATCCGCAGTCGTAGCAGATTGGGTATGGCTTCGAGGTCGCGACTGCCCGCCCCGTAGCCGACGGCTTGTTGTCGGAAAGGCGGTGGCGATCCGAATGACCGGGAGAGCGTCGTGATAATCGCCGCCCCGGTCGGGGTGACCAACTCGGCGCGGATATCGGTTTGCTCGCTCGGCACGTCGCGGCAAAGGGCCAGAACACCAGGTACGGGCACGGGGTAGCGGCCGTGGGCGCAACGCGTAAAACCGGTGCCGAAGCGCAGAGGAGAGGAATAGATTTCATCAATGCCCAGAAGCTGGAGACC
>DQLG01000238.1 GCA_015660315.1 Candidatus Latescibacterota bacterium | reverse complement strand
GTGAACTGAGCGCGATATTAGCAAAGAGGTTACGACTGACCGGTAAGCTGACGATATTGGTATTGCTCTCGATCTGGTCGGAGGCATCGCCCGGGTCTACGCGCTGGCGCACGCTGTCGCCCTGGTTGCTGTCCTGGAGGAAGACGTCGAAACGGGTCGATTGCCGGAATATGGACGATTCGAACTTAAGCTCGATGAGTTGGTCGGTGCGGATGCGGTTGGGTAGATCTACAAAGAACCCCTTTTGGATTGTATCCATCTGTACGTCGAGTTCGACGCCATTGCGCGTGACACTCGTAAAGTGGACCGGCGCGGCGGATTCGACGGCCAGGCGGTCAAAGCCGCTGGTGTCTTCCGGTTTCAAATAATAGGTGAACTCGGTGAGTACGCCTGGTTTGGCCTGTTGCGGGGCAATCTCGCCGAGCACGCTGCCGGCCAATGGCTCGGTAAAATTGGCGGCGAGGAAATCGAGCGTCGCCGCGCGGTCGGGTGAATCGGAAGTCATGCGTACGTCGATTTCCATAAAACGGCGCGGCGAGGGCGATAGGAAGGCCTCGCCGGAAAAGCTGTAGATCCGGCTCCATGCGCTCCAGTCGCCGCCGGGGACGCGCGTGGTATCGATCGCGCCGCGAAAACTCGGGATCAGCTTATTGTAACGCTTCTGGGTGACTTCTTTGCCGTTCTTGTCGTGGAAAGTCAACGCTTCGAGGACTTCGTTGCCAGTGCGGGTGCGGATTTCGACCCGGGTACCTTGTGGCTGGTCACCGCCCCATTCGATCGAATTGAAATTTTTACCCTCGCCCAAGTCGATAAGTGGCGAATCGAAGTCGACTTGTTGCGGAAAACCCTCGCCGAAGATCTGAATTTCGTCGGTAGTGCCGCCGGCGGCGCAGCCGGGCACTTCGTTGATGCCGCCTTCTTCACCGAGGCGCTGCAAACTGAAACAACTGGTGTCCCAGAATTTCCAGAAGATACGCAAGTAGCGAGTGGGCAGCAGGGCAAAGTGGTGGTCTACCAGGCCGCGGACCCGCTGTTCCTCGGGGGCTGCGCCCGAAAAGTGCTTGCTATACAGGCGAGAGCCGTCGGGTGAGATTGAGCCGTCGGAGGTCATCAATTCGTAAAAACGAAAATCCCAACGTCGTCTTGACACGTAGTGGGAAGTGGTGATACCCCCGCCGAATCCCGAGCGTACGACTACGCCGCCGATAACGCGAACCTGGTCGACCCAATAGACGGCGCCGAGGTCAAGGATCATGTGGGCGAGGATATCAGAGGAGCCGCGCGAGGCGGTGCCGGCGCGCCAGCGTTCGTACAAATCGCCGTCGAAGAGAGATCTGGCCTTACCGAGTGGTTGCTGTTCGACTTGGTCGAGGTTGATATTGATGTCTACATTGCCGCCGCGTTCCAGCAGGCCTATGGCGATATTGTCCCCTACGGACTCGACTTCGACTTCGACGAGGCGGGCATCGGGTGCTAGGAGCAAAGGTTGGAAGCGGATAATTTTCAGCGGTTCGGAGTCAATTTCTTCTATTTGGTACGTCACCCGATGGCGGGTATTCTCTTTAAAGCGCTTTTTGGTGCGGTAGATGAGGGAGCCCTCGATGGGAGCGGCGATAAAGTCGGTTTCGGGTTCGCCGGTTGAAATTAGCAGATCAAAGAGCGCGAAGGGCGGGGCCTCGGCATCAAAGACCAGTGTGACGCTGTGGGCCGAGATGGCGCGGCCGAGATCAACTTCTATAAACCAATTATCGGGATCGTCCTCGGGGTCGGGCGCCCAGCCGGTCGTAGGATCGTCGTCGATGGCGAAATGGGCTATATTGAGATTGGACCCGGCGTCGCGGATGCCGCCGTCAAAGGCGCCCAGGTCGCGCACGGCGTCAGTGCGCCGCTCGATACGCGTAGGTTTGATTACGCCCAAGGCCGATAGGTCAACCGCGCCCAAGGGCAGCTCCCATTGGCGCCAGTCGCGGGCCGAGTTGTAGCGCATTTGCTCGGCGTTAACCCGCTGTGTGCCGCTCAGGACGAGGGTAAAGCTCAGGACGAGCGCGAAATATCTCGGGATATGCTGGTTCATAATGGCCCTTTTTTACACAAGCATAATCGGCAGTGTTGCGAATATAAGTCGTAAAAATTGTATGTCACAGGTATAACAAATCAAGGTCAAATTAGCGCAACAATAGGGTACTTGGACCGCCTGACCGGTCTATGGTTAATTTTTTGTCCGGTCGTGCGGTTTGCGATGGCTGGAGTAGAATTGTACTCCGGACTATATTTAAACAAATATACACTATGGATGCCTACTGTAAATACGGAGATTGAATAGAAATGATCATGCAGATTGCTCTCAGTGCGGTTTTGCTGCTCGTGTTGCCTGTCGGTGCCCAAAACGAAAAAGTGCAGCAGGTCGTGCGTTTGCCCACCGGTTTCGCCACTGAAATGGTATTGGTCCCGGCCGGTTCCTATCCGCGAGGCGCGGAGGGCGAGGCCTTTGACGAGCAGCCGGTGCGCCAGATTCATCTCGACGCCTATTTGATCGACAAATACGAGGTCACCGTGGCGCAGTGGGGTGAATACCAGCGGGTAACTGGCGATGTGCTTGCCGAATGGGTTTTGCAGAATACGGTGAAGCGTCAGAACCATCCCATCACCTTGGTGACTTGGGACAACGCGACGGCTTTTTGCCAATGGGCGGACAAGCGGCTGCCGACAGAAGCCGAGTGGGAACGCGCCGCCCGTTGCGACGACGGCCGCAAATATCCCTGGGGCGATGGGCTCGACTCTTATCGGGCCAACTACTTTCAGAGCGATGATCCTTTCGAGCGCGGCTTCGGAGCGATTCTCAGCACTAATCCGGTGGGCTTTTTCGACGGTTCGGACCGGGATGGCTACCAGACCCGTGATGGTTCCAGCCCTTTTGGCACCTACGACATGGTCGGTAATGTCTTCGAGTGGACCAACGACTGGTATCACCCGAGCTATTACGCCCTCGGTCCAGACACCAACCCACAGGGCCCCGAAAAGGGGGTCGTTAAGTCGGTGCGCGGTGGTTCGTATGCCATAGACGCGAGTCATGTACGCCCGACCTATCGGGCGCGGGACGCC
>DQLG01000667.1 GCA_015660315.1 Candidatus Latescibacterota bacterium | reverse complement strand
GCCAATCATCGTGCAGACCCGCACCGGCCCCGACCTCGAACCGCTACACTACTACGCGACTTCGGCCATCAGCGGCGAATTGGAACGCATCGACCGCGTGTTTTGGGAATCCTTCGACACCTTGCCGGCCACCCCCTTTTCGCCGAGTCGCGGCCCGATCGTCGACAATCCCTTCTGGAGCCCTTGGGAGACGGTCGACCTCGGCGTCATCGTATCACCGCCCGAGCGCTTTATCCAGTTTCGCGTGCAATTGCTCAGGCCGGGCAGTAAAATCGAGCAACTCACCTTCGAATTCACCAGCCGCCCATTGGCCCAAGAACTCAAAGCCGAAATCGCGCCCGTCGCCACCGAGCCCGGTATCGACACCGGTTTCACGCTTAGTCTGAGCGCCCGCCGCGTCGAAGACCTGCCCGGCGAAGGCGAGTCCGGTTTCCGCTTCCTCGAAGTGCTCACCCCAACGGAGATCGTCGCCGTCGACAGCGTACTGATCCAGGACCGTCCGTCCTTCTTCGACGCGGAGATCACCCCTGGACGGGGTTTCACCCTGCGCCTCCTCGAACGCATCGCGCCAGCCGCCAGCTTCGTCCAGGTCTTCTTTCGCGGCCGCGTCTTCGTCGACGGCACCACCTTCCGGGTCCGCGCGCTCGACCGGCGCTCAACCGGCGCGGTCGAGGAGGACGTCTACCAGTTTGCGCGCGCCGGCGACGTCGACCAACGCACCCCAGGCGGATCGCTCTCCGTGCGCCTCGCAGACCGCAATAACCTGCTCGTCGACGAACTGACCCCGCGCACGGTGGCTTTCACCCCCAACGGAGACCGGGTCAATGACTATCTAGAACTCAGCTATAACCTGCTCAAATTGACACAGGCGGCCCCGGTCTTCTTCGAGATCTATGACCTCGCCGGCCGCAAGGTGCAACGCGGTTATATCAGCGAGGACCTCAGCGGCTCCTTCCTGCGCTTGTGGGACGGGCGCGCGACCAACGGCGAATTAGTGCCGCCCGGCACGTATCTCTACCAGGTCCAGGTCGAATCCGACGACGGGACCCGGGCACACCAGGGCGTTGTAAATGTCGTCTACTAAGCGTAGCTTTAACTCGTTAGGCGGCATGCGCCGCTAACCTTCGCACCTTCCCCCGCATCTATTATATAGCATGCATATAACTCGTATCCATTCGTTGCTGTTGGCCACCCTGCTCTGGGGGTGCGGCACGGACCAGACGGCCCCGCCGCCACCGCCGGTCTCCTCCCTCGGCGATCTCATCGAGCACACGACATTCGTCGATGAGGGGCTCGAACTGGCTGTGCGCCTGACACTCGACCTGCCACGCGGCCCATTGACCGATGACGTGCTCAGCGACATCAACACCCTCGACGCGTCGCAACACACCATCGGCGATCTCTCCGGTATCGGCCGCCTCACTGCTTTGCGCCGCCTGACTCTAGGCGCCAACGCACTCGCCGACCTCGCACCACTTTCCGGGCTCAACGCCCTACAGTTTCTCGATCTCTCCGATAATCATATCCAAGACCTCGCGCCATTGGCCGGCCTTAGCCGCCTCAGCGCGCTCGACTTGTCCGGCAACCAGGTAGTCGATCTGACGCCCCTCACCGACCTCGGCCAGCTCACCTACCTCGACCTCGACGACAATCTCATCCGCGATATCGCGCCGCTAACCGCACTGCGCCGCCTGCGTCTGCTCAACCTCGACAATAATCTCATCCGCGATATCACCGCACTGATGGGTTTGCGCCTATTGCGCGACCTCGAGCTTTCCGGCAACCCGCTCGACGACCTCGACGATATCGCCGATCTCAACGACCGCGGCGTGCAGGTGCGCTACTTCGTGCCCTTCGAAAACCCCTTCGACTCGATCCTCGAAGAAGCCATTCGCAAGGAACTCGGCGATATCAAAGGGCCGATTTCGCAAACCGCCCTCGACCGAATCACCACCCTCAGCATCACCGGAGAGATCCAATCCCTCAGCGGCATCGACAAACTGCGCAACCTCGAAACGCTCTTTATCCGCTTTACCGGCGATTCTGACCTGCACCCCAACGACCTGACACCGTTGATCCAGTTAAGGAAGCTGACGAACCTGACCGTCCGCGATATGGATATCAGCGATATCACCCCATTGGGCGCCATGGTCCTGCTCAGGGATCTCAGTCTGCCCAATAACGCCATTTCCGATCTACGCCCGCTGGCCAGCCTGACCAGGCTGCGCTTCCTCAACCTCGCGGGAAACGATGTGTCAGACCTAACGCCATTGATCAACTTGAATCGCCTGACCACCATAAACCTGACCAATAACGAGGTATCAGACCTATCTCCGGTCCGGCAAATCGCCGACCTCAAACAAGTGTGGGTGCGCGGCAACCCGCTCAGCAGTGAGACGCTCAGCGAAACCGTGCCCGCCCTGCGCGACCTCGGCATTTTCGTGGTGGGAATATGACCGGCGTACGCGCATTCATGCTGTTCGCGGTCTGTTGTTGGGCTTTGCCGCTATCGGCCATCGAGCGGCTCATAATCGGCCCCGGCGGCACCCCCTGGACGATCGCCGCCGACTCGACGGGCAAGGTCTCGGTATCCGCAGACTCAATCTGGACCTGGCCAGTAACCCCCCGACAAAATATCGCCCGCGAAGTCTTCAACCGCGGCGGCGGGGCCTTCACTGTCACCGAAATCGAAGGGGCCTTCGGTCAGCGCTTCCCCAATTTCTCCGTCCCCATAGGCATCGAAAAAATAATCGACGGCGACTCGGGTACCGCTTTTAACCCCGACGACGCCGATCTCGCAAAACAGGTCGACCTCTATATCGACCTCGGTGGCCACTTCGGCGTCGAGCAAATCCGCTTCTTCCCCCGCCTCGACGCCGAACACCGCAACGACTACCTGCAAGCCTTCCAGCTCGGGCACAACCGCGACGACCCGGTGGGTTTTACCTCCGCCGCGACCGTCCACGTCGTACCCTATAGCCTGCTGATCAACAACCACATCAACGCCCCCAACAACCAGAGTATTGTCGAGTGGCCGTTGCCCAATCAACCTACCGACGCTAAGGAGATGCGGCACGTGCGCATCCGCACGCTCAGCGAGCGCGCCTGGGAAATCGCCGAAGTCGAGATCATCGCCGACGGTACCGTCGCGCCAGCCGAATTCGTCTCCAGGCCATTAGCCGTGCCCGGCGGCGCACCGGTATGGGGCCGGCTCCAGATCAACGGCCGCAACGCAGCCGATTTTCCCATTATCGTACAGACCCGCACCGGCCCTGACCCCAACCCGATCCACTATTTCCTCGACTTGACCAAATCCAAAACCCTGCGGCAGGTGACCCGCCAGGGGTGGGAGAATATCAATACCCTCTCAAATGTCGAACGCGGCGAGGCCAGGCAGGGCCCGGTGCTGCCCAACCCGCTATGGAGCGCCTGGGAGACGGTCACCGACGGGTTGATCCTCTCGCCGAGCCCGCTCGAATACATGCAATTCCGCATCAAGTGGACCGAGCCCGGCATCAAAATCGAAACGCTGACCTTCGAACATACCAACTGGCCCATCGCAGAAGTACTCGAAGCCGAGATTAATCCGGTCGAAGCCGACGCCGGCAGCGAAACCCACTTCGTGCTCTCGCTGCAAGTCCAAAGACTCAACGACACCAATATCCCCGCGTCGGGTTTCCGCCACCTACAGATTTTTACCCCCGCTGAAATCACCGGCATTGACCGCGTATTGGTCAAAGACGTCGAAGCATTGTTCAAAGTGCGCCAAGATCCGGGCCGCGGGTTCGAAGTCGAGCTATGGGACCGCATCGACCCCGGCGCCAGTTTTATCGAAGTCTTTTTCCGCGGCCGCGTCTTTGCCGACGGTACCCTCTTCCGCGTCCAAGCCCTCGACGAACGCGCCACTCCCACCGAACTCGAGACGATCTACCAATTCGCCCGCGCCGGCGATGTCAACCCGTTGACCCCGAGCGCGACCCTAACCGTGCGTCTCAGCTCGCGCAGCGACCCCTTACTCGACGACCTACAATCGACTAGCCGTATCGTCACACCGAATTCCGACGGGCTCAACGACTTCCTACTCGTCCGCTACAACCTGCTGCGCCTGACGCGACCGGCACCGGTCTTCTTCAAGATCTATACCCTAGACGGACGCCGCGTACGCCAGGGGTTTGCCAGCGCCGACCAGTCTGGTCGTTTCGCCCGCATCTGGGACGGGCGCGACCAAGGGGGATTCACTGTAGAGCCAGGCCTCTATCTCTATCAGATCCAGGTCGAAGCCGACACCGGGACCTTTCAACGGCACGGCGTAGTCAGCATCGTATATTGAAGGACGGCGAATTTATCGCCAGATAACCTTGACCAGAAAATTTGGATACGAGCATGAAAGTCCTCTTTATCGGCGGTACCGGCACCATCTCCTCCGCCTGCACCCGCCTCGCCCTCGAACAAGGCGTCGAACTCTATCTATTCAATCGCGGCCAAACCTCCACGGACCTGCCCGCCGGCGCCCATCTGCTCCAGGGCGATATCAACAACCACGACGAAGCCGAGGGCCTGCTCAAAGGACACACTTTCGACGCCGTCGTCGACTGGATCGCCTTCGGTGTCGAGCAGGTCGCACGGGATATCGAACTCTTCTCGGGACGCACCAGCCAATACGTGTTCATCAGTTCCGCTTCGGCCTACCAAAAACCCGTAGCACACTATCGCATTAACGAAGGCACGCCGCTGGCCAATCCTTTTTGGGAGTACTCGCGCAAAAAAATTGCCTGCGAGGACCGGCTAATGCGCGAATACCGCGACAACGGCTTCCCCATCACCATCGTCCGCCCCTCGCACACCTACAGTCCGTCGCGGCTACCCACCGCAATAGGCGGTGGGCCCAATGTTATCGCCCGACTGCGGGCCGGCAAGAAGCTCATCGTACACGGCGACGGCGAATCGCTGTGGGTAATGACGCACAATAGCGATTTCGCCAGAGCCTTTAACGGCCTGTTAGCCCACCCCAAGGCCATCGGCAACGCCTACCAGATCACCTCCGACGAAGTGCTGACCTGGAACCAGATCTACGCCATCCTCGGCATCGCCGCCGGCGCCGAACCGCAACTGGTGCACATCCCCTCCGACTTCATCAACCACCACGACCCAGCCACCGGCGCGGGACTGCTCGGCGACAAAGCCTGCAGCGTGATCTTCGACAATAGCAAAATTAAAGAGCTAGTGCCCGGCTACACCGCCACTGTGCCTTTTTTTC
>DQLG01000847.1 GCA_015660315.1 Candidatus Latescibacterota bacterium | reverse complement strand
TTTGGCTATATTCAGCCCTCTTCGAAAAGAAACGATAGGCCCCCAACTTGGAGCGCCACTGATGTTTGGATACTCGGATCAAGTCCGAGTATGACGGACTAGGGTGAACCGCGTTCTACTCCGCCGCGCTGGCAACCCTTGTCGCGTCGGCGTGCTGCGCGAAGGAGGGCATCACTTCTTCGGCCAGCAGGGTCATGGTCTGCTTGCCGAATTCCGGGCTCCATTCCAGCGCCATGGCGGTTAGCACGCCAAACGGGCCGGTCTGGTCGCGCAGCGCCACCAGCTTGTCGGTGACCGTCGCGGGTGAGCCCCAGGCGACTTGATATTCCGCCACCTCCTGCCATGTGATCGAGTCCGGGTCCGGGTGGCCTTCCGGCGCCACGAAGGCGAGTAGCCCGCGCGCCTTCAGCGACGACAGCAGATAGCGGAACCAGAAGCTGACCGGACCGTCCGCATCCATGATGTAGTCTTGCGCTTCCTGGTCGGTCGGGGCCACGATGATATTGCGCGAAACGCGCCAGATGTCGGGATTAGCGGCACGACCGGCCTTTTCGCAGCCCTCCTGATAGGCCTGCCAATGGCTTGCCGTGTAGCGCGGATGCAGGAATGCCGCGCCCGAAATAGGGATCCAGCCTTGCTCGCCGGCCATGCGGGCGCTGTCCGAATTGGGCGACATGATCGAGATTGCGATCGGAGGGTGCGGTTGCTGGTAGGGTTTGATAAAGTGGCCGACGCCGTAATCGGCCCGTCCGGTGTCTTCGATCTTCACGTTCCAGAATTCGCCCTCGCGGGTGTAGGGCGGCTCGCCAGCCCAGATGGCGAGGATATGCTCGATCGACTCGCGGACCATCGCGCCGCGGTCGGTGTCGCCGCCGACTTCGAATAGTTCCACGTCGGACGACAGGGTACCGTTGCCGATTCCCATTTGGAACCTGCCCTTCGACAGATGGTCGAACAAGGCCGCCTGACCGGCGATCCGCGACGGATGATGGTGCGGCAGGCAATAGACGCCCGGTCCCATCTTGATCTGCTTGGTCTCGCCCAGCAGCGTCGCAAGGAAGACCATCGGGTCGGTAATCGGTTCCGAGGTCGCTGCGGTGTGCTCGCCGATCCAGATTTCGTGGTAGCCAAGGTTGTCGGCCATGATGACCGTCTGGCGATCCTCCTCCAGGACCTGGCTCAGGTCGCGTTTCGGATCGTGGACGGGTTGCATGAACATGCCAAGGCGCATCGCGTTCCCTTTCGAGTTCGGAATTTCGTTACGGCGATGATATGGCAGCCAGTGCGTTGCGCCAAGTTGGAATAGCCGCAAAAGAAAAAGGGCGGCAGGTTTCCCCGCCGCCTGTGTGCAGACGTTCGCCGTGCTCTTTCAAGTAATGCGTGATGGCGTCCTGTCCGGGTCTGACTCAATCTAATCGCCTAGCCATGGCCACATAATAACACGCGTCGGGGGCGGCGTCGTGACGGTGATTATAGTACGGTTAGGATGTTAACTAGGTGACGGGAAAATGCGGGTAAATACGGGGTCAAAAATAGTTAACATCCGCAGTTTTCTGCAATAGGGTTCCCGCCTCTCACGCCGGAAACAGGGGTTCGACTCCCCTTGGGGACGCCAGCTTATTTTGATGAGAACTCCATCATGGAAACCCGACCTATGCTCACAGCATCCTCCTTTTCGTATTTACCGAACCGCTTGCCGTTGATTAGTTTCACACACCTCACCCTGACAGCAATCATCGATATTACTGCGACATAGCTGGCATTGGTAGTGGCCATGTACAAACACGCGCGGCACTCTCGCACCACAGCGAGGGCAGGGGTCGTTGGCCTCAGAGTTTTGGGCAGGCAGATTCGGCATCGGCGGATAGTACATAAAATCGGCCATCACCAGCGCTATGTGCCAGGAGCGGAAATTCCCCGAAACGCCGAACAAGTCGCAAGCGGGCTAGAAACCGCCAGCTAGCATTTGCCAATGGCCTTCGAAAGTGAGCATCGCCGTTCAAACCAAATCTTTCTGTGTTGGACATCATAGCGCCGGGTTTGCCGGTGGCAGGCCAACAGCAACGCGGCCGAACTCCGGTGCATTGATGTCCCAGACGAGCTGGATTTGGTGGACGGCGGCGTGAAGGTCGCGGAAGTGGCGCTGCAGCGGATTGTCTAGGCGGTCGGCAGTGGCACCGGAGACGGTATGGATCAAGTCCACCGCCTGCACCGCACAGCGTGCCGCGTGGCTGCTATCGCGGCGCCAGCGCGCGCGGGTTTCCAGGTCCGGGCGGTCGCCCGCCGCGACCAGGGCCTGTGCCTGTGACCATACCTCCCGGCACAACAGATACGCGGTGTCGATCAGAACGCCAGCCTCGGCGACTTTGAGTTGTACGGTGGTGTATTCGGCAACGCGGGAGCCGGTGTAGCGCGCCGTCTGGTTTTTCAGACCATCGACGAAGTGCTCGTAGGCACCGCGCGCCATACCTATCATCGGCATGGCGACGACCAATGGGAATACCGAGAACAACGGTAGCCGGTAAGCGTCGCCCTCAAGATCCTCGGTGCCGGGCGAGAAGCCGGTCCGCGCCAAGCTCAAGTCGTAAATCATCGATTTCGGTACGAACAGATTCTCGCAGCTCACGTCTTTGGAGCCAGTGCCGCTGAGCCCTGCGACATACCAGGTGTCGTGGTGTACGGTTATTTCGTCGATGGGGACCAGGGCTAGTAGCGCGGCCGGTGGTGAGGCGCCCTCCTTAAACATGGCGCCCATCATCATCCAATCACTGGCATCGACGCCGCTGGCGAAAGGCCAGCGGCCGGACAACAGGTAGCCGCCGTCGGTGCGCTCCAACCGGCCGGAGGGGAAGGCTATTGCCGAGCCGATCAAAGCGTCTGGGGTGTCGTCCCAGACAGTTGCCACCGCTTCGGCTGGCCAATAGGGCAGCATCCAGTTATGCGAAATCAGGTTGGCATAGACCCACGAGGTCGAGCCGCAGCCGCGGCCCAATTCGGCGATTACCTGGAACATGGTGCCGACGTCAGTGACATAGCCGCCATAGCGGCGCGGCCGCAGGATGCGCCACAGACCTTTGGCGTGCAGGTCATCGATGGTGGCCTGCGGCACCTTGCGCTCGCGCTCAGCCGACGCGGCACGCTCCCGCAAAGTCGGCACGATCGCCTTCGCCCGGCGGATTAACTCTTCCGGTGTCGGTTGGTTCTGGTCCTCAACCATCTTTCGGTCCTACCATGTTGCCGATAGAATATCCCCGTCTAAACGCGTCTCGTTCGCCCTCGTTCTCGTATAGTTCTTTGGCCATAATGTTAGAGTCAGGTTGGACATTGCGCTCGGTCCAGTTTCGATATTTCGCCCACAGTTTCTTCATAGACGGCGTCGCTACGTTTCGCACACCTCGCCCTGACAGCAGTCATCGATTGTG
>DQLG01000083.1 GCA_015660315.1 Candidatus Latescibacterota bacterium | reverse complement strand
GCGTACCAGAATCGCTTTGCTCATGATAGGTTTACTGCTTATGGCGTGGATGCGCTTTGCAGGTTTGACGCGCGGTGTCAGCGATTTTGTACTACCCGAAGCACGACAGCTAGGAGTTACTAGCGCGTTTTATTCTTTTCATCCCGATGAAGATACCTTGATCCAGGCTGCACTTAATCTGAATTGGCGTAGCCCTTTTGAACCGCCGCTGACATCATATGGTTTATTGCCAATATATATGGCGCGGGGTGTGCTCGTAGGCGAAGATACGCTCGATACCAGTATCGATGCGCGACGGCGCATCTATTTACGGGTTCGGCTATTGTCCGCTTTGCTTTCTTGTGCGTTGCCGGGGCTGGTGTTCTGGCTGGGGCGACGCGGGTTGGGAACGGCGCCGGCGCTTTTGGCTGCTACGTTTGTAGCCTTTGCACCTTTGGCGGTGCAGCAAGCTCATTTTTTTACGGTGGACGGGGTCTTCATTTTTTTTGTAATGCTCTTTTTTTGTGCCCTGTCGAGAGCGCTGAATAAGCCGACTTACGGTCGCTATCTATTGACCGGTTTAGCGATTGGTATGGCAGCGGCGGTGCGGCTAAATGGCGGAGTCTTGGGGTTGGTGCTGGTAGTAGGGCACTGCTCCGGGGGATGGCGACAAGTGCCGGCGCGGCTCAAAGAGCATAGGCTTTGGTTGGCGGTGCTCGTGGCATTGGCGATACTCTTGGTGTTGCAACCGTATTTACTCTTCAACCCTAGCCGGCTATTGCGCAGCGTTTCCACGAATGACTTTTCTTACTCGGTTGCTGTTGCTACTGGAGAATTACTACGTTTTTGGTCATTGGCCGATATGCACACTGTGCCCTATCTCCACTATTGGACACATTTATGGCCCCAGGGGGTAGGGTGGCCACTCACATTTGCCTATGCCAGCGGTTTGCTCTGGGCGCTGTGGTGCCATCGGCGGGACGAGCGACCCGCGATCGTCTGGACCTTATTGTATTTTGCGCTAGTGGGAAATTTGCACACCAAGCATGTCCGCTATTTGTTGCCCCTATTGCCATTTCTAAGTCTCTTTGCAGCGGGATTGTGCTGGTCTTTATGGCGCCGACATCGGTTGGTTGGGATAGGTGTTGCAGTCGCGCTGGCCGTTTTTACCGCGATCTATGGCTTGGCTTTTACGCATATATATCGGCATCAGGACAGTCGGATTGAAGCCGCCCGTTTTCTCGCGGCCCATGCGCCCGTTGGGGCACAGATAGGTTTGGAAAGAGGTGGATTCAGCATGAGTCAGCTGATTTCCAACAGTCGCTATAGCCATCTGAGCATGGATATGGGTACCCTTTTCGGTGCACGTTACTATTTGAGTTGTGCTGCGGCGATAGATTATATCGGAGAGCGTGTACGACTGATGGACTATATCGTAGTGGAGGATGTCAACCGCTATCGCCAGTTCACTGCTGTGCCAGAGATGTTTCCGGTTGCGAGTGCATTTTATCGGGGTTTGTGGGATGAGTCGTTGGGTTTTGTAAGGGATGCTCGTTTCAAGGTCTATCCGCAGATTTTGGGCATTTCTTTTTCAGATGACGATTCAGAAGTTTCTTTTGTAGGTTATGACCATCCGGCTGTATCGGTTTTTCGTCGGCAGACAGAAGCAGAATGGGTGACCCGCTGGACGGTTTGGCGACAAGGGTTGCTGCAGGATGGAATCTGTGCCGACAATCTGCTGGTAGAAGTGGCTGATCGCTATCGTCTGGGTGATTGGCAGAGGGCCTTGGCGGGTTTAGATGAGTTACTCATAAACGGTCCCGAGAATCGCACAGTACATTTTCTTCAGGGCCGGATCTACCACCAGTTGGGCATGGCGGATCAGGAAATGCAGGCGATTGATCGCTATGTTGCTGGTTATATCGAAGAAAACGCCTATCTGGTTCCGTGGGCGACGGCGGCGACGTTATTAGCGTTAGACTTACCCGAACTGGCATTGGCAGCGTTGCGTCACGGAGTTCAACTGCAGGGACGGTTCGCGGATGAGCAGCGGCGTCTATTGGCGGCGTCATATATTCATGCAGGCACTCGGGCTCGAGAATTGGGCTACTTGGCTCACGCTGTCGAGATATATCGTCTATCTAGTGAGATCTCGCCGACCAGCCAGACCTATATGCTGGAGGGGATGGCACTTTTTGATCAAGGCTTAGTCGAGTCGTCTTCGCTGGCGTATGAGCGTGCTTTGGCCTTGGATGCCGAGAACGAATCGGCGGGAGTAAACTATGGGTGGAATTTATATTTGGAGGGGCGGTCGGCAGATGCTGCGGATCAGTTTCGCCAGGTGCTGAGGCTGGGAGCGAATAGCGTAGCCGCTTTCAATTTGGGGTTGGCGCTGTTGGCGCAAGGGCAGGTCGAATCAGCAGTGGTGGCATATGGCAAGGCGGTGGCCGAGTATGGTGCGGCGACAGCGGTGCAATTGGGGGCGGTTGAAGAGTTGCGTGCGGAAGTGGAGCGGCAGGGGGGGCTAGGCCGGGGTATTTTGCGGCAACATTGGGAGGAAAGCGCTGATGAATAACCGGGTTTTCTTGACGGCGATGGCCGCTGCTATAAGAGTGGTTTACTTACTAATATATTTGCAACAGCATTGCTGCTGCTGCCGGATGACGAAGATATAGTGGGCGACCATACCCGTTCTGATCGCGATGTAATACGACTATAAACTTGGGGCGGCCGAAGAGGGAGGGACAGGCGTTAGCGCTTTTTACCGTGTCGCGAGAACGGGTTAACCAGGCTGGTCTTTCTTGAACGCTGATGCCGAAAGTGTCGACGTGGATGTACTATCAGCAATCAATGGCGCAAGCTCGGATACTCCGCTCTTTATAAGAGCTATTGAATCAAAGAGGCGTTAGAGAGTGGGGGGTGGCTGTTGAGTTGCTGGTTCAGGCTGCGGTGACGGTGTGATTCACGAGCCGGCCGGCGTTAGGTTTCTCCGAAGGACAGACCACCGCACATCAAGCTGTTTCGTTATGGCCACAAAAGAAAAACTACCTGAAAAATAGATTGTAGTGAAAGCATACTGTACTCGTATAGATTGTAGGCCGCCAGCATACTCTGGAGTCCAGACCGATGCAAGACACTCGTCCAATTAAATACTGCGCGTTGCCGCCGCTGATCTACCCCACGACCATGCTATGCTGCCTATCGTTGTTTTTCGTATTGCAAGCACAGGCACTGCCGCTGTGGATCTGCAGTTATGTCCCTGTGATCTTCGGCGCCGGCCTTATTGCTTTCTTTGAACGCTATACGCCCCATTTGGGCCAATGGCTGGCAACTAAAACAGACGTGTGGAACGACGCCCTATTTATGGTCACAGTACAAATGGTCCTGCCCAAAATATTGACGTTCTTAGTCGCCATTACTCTGCTACAATTAATCGAAAAAATCACCTTACCCACCCAAGCCCTTTGGCCACACCATTGGCCCATCGGAGTCCAGGCACTACTGATGGTCCTCAGCGCCGATTTCCTACGCTATTGGCTGCATCGTTTTTCCCACCAGCTCACCCCCTTGTGGCGACTGCACGCAGTACATCATTCGCCGCCAAAGCTCTATTGGATCAATGTTGCCCGGTTCCACCCGATAGAAAAAGCCGTGCAATTTCTCTTCGATTCGATGCCCTTCATTCTACTTGGCGTCGGCAGCGAAGTGTTGGCACTGTACTTTGTGTTTTATGCGATCAACGGCTTTTTCCAACACTGCAATATAGAACTGCACTTTGGCCCCTTAAACTATCTGATCAGCAGCGCCGAGTTGCACCGCTGGCACCACTCCCGCAAGGTCCAAGAATCCAACTCCAACTATGGCAACAACGTAATCATTTGGGATCTACTTTTTGGCACCTACTTCTTACCCAAAAACCGCCAAGTGGAAGAGGTCGGCTTAGTCAACAAAGACTATCCCCTCGGTTACGCGACGCAACTAAAAACTCCCTTCTTGGGCCGCATCGACCAATATATGATGCCCCTGCAGTCTGGAGTCGATATCATCCTCAACATGCTGCTAAAAATCCGCATGAACATAATTAAGCGGAGCGATTACCAACGCCTAATCCTAGCTGCCGGCGACCCCAGTAAGGCCCAGGCAGAGACCTTGCTCTCCATTGTAGACGCTAACCGCAATACCCACTTCGGCCGTAACCATAACTTTGCCGCGATTGACGACTACTCTAGCTTCATGCAAAACGTCCCCGTTCATACCTACGAGGATCTGCGGTCGCAGATCAATGCCCAGGGACAACACCGCGAGCCAGTACTCACCGCTGCGATGCCCGTGATGTACAACCAAACCAGCGGTACCACCGGCAAGCCCAAATACATCCCAGTACTCCAACAAAATCTGGACGCCCTCAAGCGCTCGCAACACATCTTTTCTTATATGCAGTACCAGGCTCGCCCCGAAGCCTTCCACGGC
>DQLG01000588.1 GCA_015660315.1 Candidatus Latescibacterota bacterium | reverse complement strand
TCTCTTCGCGCAAATGGCCGATCGTCTCGGTCACCTGTTCGCGCAATGCGGCCATTTCCTCGGCCAACTGCCCAGCGGTCGCGCTGGCTTCCGCACTCAACGTCTCCACTTCACGCCTAAGCGCTTGGCCGCGTTCGGCCACCTGCCCACCCAAGGCCTCCACTTCACCGCGTAAGCGCCGACCGCGCTCGGCTACCTGTTCGCCCAAGGCCTCCACCTCACCGTGCAAGCGCCGACCGTGTTCGGACACTTGTTCACCCCATCCCTGCAAGTCAAGTAGCAATTCACCTTTCTGCTCGTGTTCCGCCAAGGCCCCGATATCTTCGCCTAATTGCTGCCCTCGTTCGGCAATAAGACCGCTTAACGCCCGTACCTCAGCCCCCAATTCATCACGGCGTTCCGCCAACAACCGTCCCAAACCCCGCATATCCCCGCGCACCCGTCGCAAGTTTTCCGCAACAAAACCCTGGGCTGAGAAAGGCATCTGCGCCAACAAGTCGCGCACCCCGAGTTGACTCGGTGAGAAGACCGCCCCCCCATTTATGGCTTCCCGCCGCAAGTAGCGGTTGAGCCGGGCTTCCTCCATAATCTTGTCCGGCACTGGCTTCAAATCGCGGACGAGCCCGACGAGACTCATCAATTTAAGCAGGTAATAGGTAGGATCGATCTCATACCAGAAAAAGCCGTTGCGGGTCGACGCCTGATAGCGGTGGTGGTTGTTGTGCCACCCTTCTCCCAACGTCAGCAAGGCCAAGAACCAGTGGTTGCGACTCTCGTCGCCGGTGTAGAACCGTTGCCGACCCCAATAGTGCATCAACGAATTAATGGTGTAGGTGCCGTTGCTGAGCAGGAACGTGGAGACAAAATAACCCCAGACCACACAATGCCAGCCGCCGACGGCAAAAAGCCCCAGCCCCATCAGCAAGGGCGGCAGGTACCACAGCCGGTCCAAGACGCGCAATTCGGGATAACAAGCGAGTTCGGGTATGCGATCGAATGCCGTAACCGCGCTCTCCTCGTAGAGGAACCACAGCCAGTGGGAGTGCAAGAAGCCCTTGTGCGAATTGTGGGGATCGGCTTCTGTATCGCTGGCCTTGTGGTGCAGTCTGTGGTGCGCCGCCCACCACAAGGCCCCTTTCTGCGTCGCCGTCGCACCCAACAGCGCCGACAAAAACTGCATCGACCGCCCCATCGCGTAGGTCCGGTGCGAAAAATAGCGGTGGTAAAAACCCGTTATGGCGAACATGCGAATAAAGTAAGACAGCAGACACAGCGCCAAACCGGTCCAGGAAAAATGGGTGGTAAAAACCAGCAGCACCGCAGCCTGCAATAACAGAAAGGGCAGCATGCCGTAATTCAACGTGCCGTTTTTGCGGAGGACTTCCAACATATTTTCTCCAAGTGAAGCGAATTATACCGCCACCGACTAAGATAAGGCCTGACAGAATCCCGACAATAGTAGTTTCACCGCGCCGGCGATATTGAGCACCGGCGGTGATCAGCCGATACTCTCATGCCCGTCGAACACCTTATAGACCGGAGACCCGCGAAATACCCGCCATTGGCCCCGCCATACACAAATGGTTGCTCCGCACTTTTACCGTCGTAATCAGTATCGCGCGATTGGCCGTCGTCTGCGAACTATTCCTGCATTTATCCGTCCGGGGACAAAAAAGTAATGGCCAGCCCGGCCGCACGGGGCTAATACAAACCGGCTTCATCGCGCAATGGAAACCCCGCTCCGGTTGACAAGATACCCGCTTGGCCCCAAACGGCCAATCCTATCAACTGAGCATAAACACAACGGGGCAGCACGGCCCCGCGTTGACACGCGGCCGGCAGTCAACGCGTGCTGTTTCTAGGCGACTCCTTCACCATGGCGGATCAAGTGCCCACCAACCAGACCTTTGTCCATCAGGTCGAGCGACTGCTCTCGGCACGATACGGGCGAGCCGTCGCCGGCATCAATGGCGGGATCAACGGCTATGGCACCTTCCAGTAACTGGCTTATTACCGATATTATAGCCAGCCACTCAAACCAGACCTAGTCGTGCGCTGCTTTTTCGTCGGCAACGACTATCGCGACGATCTGATCAAGGCGAATATCAATGCGGACCGCAGCTACTTTCAGGACCAATTATACACGGGTAGGAATCACCTTAGAAACGGCCATCTACACCGGGCCGTATGCGCATTCAAGCTGGCATTAGCGGCCGGAGTCGAGCCAGCGCAGGCACATTACAATCTGGGCATCGCCTACAAAAAAACAGGAGCGCTTATACGAGGCGTTAGAGCAGCAGGCCACCCTTGAGATAATACCCGGCCGACAATGCGGCCTGGGGCTAGGCACGGGACTTGATCCGCAAACTGCGGGGAATAACCACTAGCTCAGGGGATTGGGCCAGATTCGCGGCCGGAGTCGAGATACAACAAAGATTAGAATCGAAAAACGCAGAATTGGGCTTATTGTTAAGCGATGCACGCTTTCGCCAAAACCTACTGCTGGCCAACAATCATCATCTACAAGCTATCGCAGCCCTACAGCAGGTCATAGCGGTGGATTCGACCTACGCCAATGCCTACATTAACCTGACGCTGGCTTATATCAACCTGGGCCAAAGCGCCAACGCCATTGGGATCCTATAAACTCTTTCTCGCCCTCGATGGGACCTCTGACCCGCTGAGAACGAAAGTGCTTAAACAACTGAATTTGCTCAAATGCGCCAACTCGTCTAGTCGCTAAGCCATCGTGACTCCCACTGCCCGACAGACTACCGCAACAAAAACCAAGGAGGATTCAGATGCCCAAACTCTTCGGACGCAATTTCACCCGGCGCCAACTGCTCGACCGCGTCGGCGACATCAGCCAACTCATGCACGCGCGCCGCGCCGAATTAAGCGAAGGCTTCGAGCGCGGCTCCGATCTCATCGAGGTCTTCAACGCCTCGGGCTTCGGTTTTTCGGTCTTGCCCGGACGCGCACTCGATATCGCCTCGGCCCACTATAAGGGCCAGTCGCTCTGTTTTCGCTCCGGGCCCGGCGACGTCGGCCCCGCCTTTTACGAGGCCGACGGTTTCGCCTGGGGGCGCGGCTGGTTCGGTGGGCTGGTCACCTCCTGCGGCCTCAATTTCGTCGGTCATCCGGAAGTCGACCCCGAAGAGGAAAACGCCGAAATGCCGCTGCACGGCCGCCTCTCCTATATCCCGGCCAAAAACGTCGGCATTAGCGCGGGTTGGGAAGGCGAGGACTACGTCCTGAAGATCCGCGGCCAGATGCGCCAAGCCGAGGTCTTTGCCGAAAACCTCGAATTAACACGCGAGATCACGACTGTGCTCGGCGAAAATCGCCTGCGCATTTGCGACCGCATCGAAAACTTGGCCGCCGATCGCTCACCGCTGATGTTCGTCTACCACTGCAACCCCGGTTTCCCGCTCTTGGACCAGGGCAGCCGCCTAGTGCTGCACAGTCGCAAGAGCACCGAATGGCAACACGACCGCGAGGTCGGCCCCGACGACTACGCGGTGGCCAACGGCCCACAACAACAAGCCCACGACGATGTCTACGTGCACCGCCCGCAAGCCGACCGCCAAGGCAATGTGCATGTCGGCCTGCTCAACGACAAGCTCGAATTGGGGCTCTACTGGAAATTCAAGCGCAACGAGATTCCCATCGTCAACCAATGGCAGCACTTCCACAAAGGCACCTATGTCACCGGTATCGAACCGGGCAACTGCTCAGTACTCGGCCGCGCTTGGAACCGCAAACACAAGACGCTGCAGCATATCGAGCCGGGCGAAGTGCGGGAGTTCAATATGGAGATCGGAATCCTGGACGGCACGAAGGAATTGCGCGCCTTCGAACGCCAAGTGAAACAGGGGATCGTCGGAGTGAAGAAGCGCCGCTAAACCGCCCGTAATTTGCCCTCTAGACAACAGGCCCTGAATATTTCATTTCAGGGCCTGTTGTCTAGAGATTATACTTTCCGGTTGGGCTATCCGCCAGATTAAAAAGCCGAGCCCCAGGTCCGGCACATCAGCAACACACCGTCACCGTCGGCGGCCTTCTTCTATGCACTGCCGATAACAATCGGCCACCCGCTGAGTGGTCCGCGCTTCGGTGTAATGTTCCATCACCCTCTCCCGCCCCG
>DQLG01000682.1 GCA_015660315.1 Candidatus Latescibacterota bacterium | reverse complement strand
GCTGGGCAGGTGAATTACGACGCGATGCCGGCGGTGGTTTATACGCATCCGGAATTGGCTTCGGTGGGACTGAGCGAGGAGGCCGCGACCGAGGCGGGACACGAATTGGCGATCGGCAAATACCAATTTCGCGCTAATGCTCGGGCACACTGCATGGATGAAATAGATGGTTTGGTTAAAATTGTCGCCGATGCAGAAACCGATGAACTTCTGGGTATGCATATCTTGGGGTCGCAGGCTTCGCATTTGATCGCTGAGGGTGTGCTGGCACTGGAATTTGGTGCCAGCGCGGAGGATGTGGCACGCACGGTACACGCGCACCCGTCGCTCTCGGAAGTGGTCAAAGAAGCGGCGTGGACTGTATCGGAGTAATATCTGGGCTAGTATGGATCGCCTGTTTGACAAAGTCAGTTGCAAGGGCTAGTATTAGCCGCAGAGGAAAAAAATGAACCAGACGACGACCATATACCGCGCCGCTATGCATCATCATCACCATATGATGCCAAAGGCCCGGTTTGCGTCTGGAGCTGCGTGGATCTAACGATCTAAATTAGCACAACAGACGATGGATACGGGCCCGGAGCGAAAAGCTACCGGGTTTTTTTGTTGTCTGCTGATCTATAAACGAAAGAAGGCACGATGCGCACATTGTAAGTTGCCGATGCGATTTATACCCATCACCATCATCGAATGATGAACCGGGCTTGGTCTATGTCTGAGCGCAGCTATCGCGGGCTTTATTGCGCGGGCGGCGAAGTAGAGATCATAAACGATTTATTTCCACGTATACCATGAAAGGAAATCGATAATGGAAAGAGAGCAGATTACGCATGAAGAGTTGGAAGAGGGGGCCGTATTGGCCCTGGATTTTGGCAAGCTGAAGAAGGTCGCCGCCTGCGGTCAGGATTTGCTACCGGTAGCTGTACAGGATGCAGACAGCGGCGAGGTGCTGATTGTGGCCTATGTCAACGAAGAAGCGTTGGAGTATACGCGGCGAGAGGGCATCGCGGCGTTTTGGAGCACTTCGCGCAATGAGCTTTGGGTCAAAGGCGCGACTTCGGGCGATGCACTTGAATTGGTGGAAATCCGCGTCAATTGTGAGCAGAATTCACTGTTATACAAGGTTCGGCCAAAGGGCAAGGGTGCTTGCCATACCAAAGATGGAGAAGGCCGTTCTCGGCAAGGGTGTTATTATCGCCGGCTCTCAGGCGACGGGCTCGAACCCGTTTAAAGGAGAAATTATGTACGGGATTTCCGCGGAATACTACGATGTGGTTTATGGCAACAAGAATTACGAGCGCGAGGCGCATGTGGTGCGCCGAATGGTTGCCGAGCGTCGGCCCGGATCCCAATCATTGCTCGATGTGGCTTGTGGCACGGGTGTGCACGATTTGCATCTGAGCCGTTACTACGAGGTCGACGGTATTGACCTCAATGCGGACTTTCTTGTCAGGGCGCGCGAACGCAATCCACGCGGCCATTATAGCGAGGGTGATATGTGCGATTTCTCGCTGGACCGGATGTACGATATCGTCGTCTGCTTGTTTAGCTCGATCGGCTATGTGCGAACCTTAGACAATGTGCGCAAGGCCTTGGTCCGTTTCCGCGAACATTTAACCGACGGGGGTTTACTTTTTGTCGAGCCGTGGTTTACGCCGGATGAGTGGATTCCGGGCCGGGTGCATTTACTCAACGCCGAGCGGGACGGGATCAAGATCTGCCGGATGGGCCACAGCGCGGTGCGGGGAGCCGTGTCACTGAACCCCTGTGAGTATTTGGTGGGGACTGAAGAGGGCTTGCAGCATTATCGAGAAACGCACGAAATGGGCTTGTTTACCATGCAGGAGGTGCAAGAGGCCTTTGCGGCAGCGGGTTTAGCAGTCGACTACGATCCGATCGGCCTTATGGGGCGTGGGCTTTATATCGGCACAAAAAAGGAGTAGGCGCAATGGATGAAATACTGGTTTTTGGCGGTTCGGGCAGCAGCCGGCTGACGGCGGCTATTTGCAGCTATCTCGGTATTGAACCGGGGCGCGGCGAGACGCTGCGTTTTTCAGACGGCAATCTCTTTGTGCGCATTTTGGAGAATGTGCGGGGCCGTCAAGTTTTTTTGGTACAGACGACGGCGTTTCCGGCCAACGACAGTTTTATGGAGCTGTTGTTCTGGGTCGACGCGTTCAAGCGGGCGAGTGCGGACGCGGTGACAGTGGTGATGCCCTACTTCGGTTATGGCAAGGGCGATAAGAAGGATCAGCCGCGGGTCTCGATTCGGGCGCGGGTCTGCGCCGACTGTATCGAGGCGTCGGGAGCCGACCGAGTGGTGACGATGGATCTGCACGCATCGCAGATCCAGGGTTTTTTTCGCGTGCCGGTCGATGACCTCTACGCGCTGCCTGTGCTCTGTGCGGCGGTTGAGGCTATGAAACTGCAGGACCTAATCGTCGTGGCGCCGGATGCGGGTTTTGTCAAACAGGCGCGCAAATACGCCAATTATTTGGGCACGGGCATCGCGATCGGCGACAAGGAACGCACCGGCCACGATGAGCGGGCGGCGGTATTGGAGATTATCGGTGAGGTTGAGGGCAAGACGGCCTTGGTGGTCGATGATTTCACGATCTCGGGCGGGACGTTGGTCGATGTGGCGGAAAAACTGGTCGAACGCGGTGCCGCTCGGGTATTCGCGGCAGTTTCGCACGGGGTATTCACGGGTGAGTCGATGGAACGCATCGCCGCGAGTCCGTTGGAAAAGTTGCTGGTGACCGATTCGGTGGAGACCCAGCCGGTGGCGCTAGGGGAGAAGGTGGAGGTTGTGTCGGTGGCACCGCTTTTTGCTGAGGCAATCCGGCGCATTTATAAAAAAGAAAGCATTAGCGGGCTTTTTCCAAGTTAAAGGATTTAACAATAACGGCTGAAATTGCGACCAACCCTCGGAAGTTTTAGCGGTTTCTACATAGGATCGATAGGAGGGAAAATATGTATGTCCCGGCTTCGTTTAATGAGCAGGACAAACAGGTATTGGCCGAATAGAATGTGGAGGAAGGCAGGGTCGATGCGGCCTGTGCGATTACCCCGAGGATTGCCGCACCGACGGTGATGCCATTGCATCGCTCGGGTTGGGTGGTGGTCCGCGCAATAGTCGAACGCCGGCGGGCCTATCGCATGATCGACCGGCTCAAGGTATTGGAGGCCGTGGGGATTGTATTGGCTGATATGCTCTTCTTGTCGGATATGAGGGTTGGGCTGTGCCAGTTGTCGGGGCTTGGTTAAAAGTCTGACTGGCGATGGACGGGTTAGTGGTTTCTGTCGATCTTATGTATCAAAACGCTTTTACCATTTGACCACTAAGAGGTATTTCGAAAATGGCCTTACTCCATACACAGTTTCGTTCAGAGGCACTACAGATCGCTGTCTCGGTTGATGTTATATTGCCGCAAGAAGCGTGTCTTAAGGGACGTAAACCGCCGGTGCTCTACCTTTTGCATGGGCTATCGGACGATCACAGCATCTGGCTGAGGCGCACTTCGATCGAACGCTATGCTGATGCGTTGGGGTTGGCCGTGGTGATGCCGGCGGTCAACCGCAGTTTTTACGCCGATACGGCCTATGGCGCTAAATACTGGACCTTTGTCAGCGAGGAGTTGCCGCGTGTGATGCATGGTTTTTTCCCACTCTCGGATAAACGTGCCGATACATTTGTCGCCGGGCTCTCGATGGGTGGCTACGGAGCTTTCAAGCTGGCGTTGACGTTGCCCGACCGCTTTGCCGCGGCGGCGAGTCTTTCCGGAGCGTTGGACACTGCTAGCATCGCTGAAAGAAGCGCGAACGAGAATGAGGCGTGGCGGCGCGAGAAAGAGGGCATTTTTGGCGATCTAGATGCGCTACGGGGCAGCAGTCACGATCTGCTGTATTTGGCGGAGCAAGTGGCTCGGCGCAAAAGGCAGCCCAAGCTGTTTCAGTGCTGTGGTAGTGAAGATTTTCTCTACGCAGCAAATAGCACCTTTCGCAAACACGCGAAGAAACTCGGCCTGGACCTGCACTACGAGAAAGGGCCGGGTGCGCATGAGTGGGGATATTGGGACGAAAATATTCAGCGAGTGTTGGCTTGGTTGCCTCTGCGCGGGCGAAAGTGAAAGGTGCCGCGCTGGTCATTGCCGCGCTTTGCTCGGCTTGTATGGGCCATAGCGCGGTGGGTGGGGCCGGACAAGACGAGGATGTGCCGAAGAGCCCGTATGCAAATTGGAGCAACGGCCCGTCCTCCGATCCGGATTATTTCCCAATCGGCGTATGGGTTCAGGACCCCCAAAACGCCGTGCGTTATAGGGCGGCGGGTATCAATCTCTACGTCAGTTTGTGGCAAGGGCCGACCGCAGCGCAGCTCGCGGAGTTGAGCGCGGCGGGTATGCGGGTGATTTGCAGGCAGAACGAAGTCGGTCTCGCGCACCTCGATGACCCGGTCATTGCCGGCTGGATGCACGGCGATGAACCGGATAACGCCCAGCAACAGGCCGACGGCTCTTGGGGTGGGCCGGTGCCGACGGAAAAAATCGTTGCCAACTACCAACGGATCCGCGCCAACGATCCGACACGGCCGGTGTGGCTGAACTTGGGGCAGGGCGTGGCGAATGATGAATGGGTTGGACGGGCCGCCGATTATGCGGATTATCCAGATTATATAAGAGGAGCCGATATCGCCTCTTTCGATGTGTACCCCGTGGCGGGTATTCGCAAGCAGGACGGCGAGCGCTATTTGTGGTATGTGGCCAAGGGCGTAGACCGCTTGCGGGCATGGGCCGATTATGCTAAGCCGGTGTGGAACGTGATCGAGACAACGAGAATCAAGAGCCAATACGGACCGAGCCCGGCGCAGGTCGAAGCCGAAATTTGGATGTCTCTGATACATGGTTCGCGCGGGATTGTTTATTTTGCGCACGAGTGGGAGCCGGAGTTCCGCGAGGCCCGCCTTTTGGAGGATGAGGAGATGCTAGTGGCGGTAACGCGGATCAACGAGCAGATTACTGAGTTGGCGCCGGTGCTCAATAGCGCGGATACGGTAGCGGTCACGGCGACTTCATCCGTGGCTGAAGTACCTATTGACGCGCTGGCTAAGCGCCATGGCGGGGACCTATATGTTTTTGCGGTGCCGATGCGCTTGGGCGCAACGCAGGGGAGCTTTGAGGTCGCGGACTTGGCTGGGCGTTTCGAGGCGGAGGCGATAGGAGAGGGGCGCGTGATAGAGGTTATCAACGGTCGTTTCAGTGATACTTTCGATATTTACCAGGTGCATCGCTATCGAGTAAGGGGTGCTTTTCATTGACTGGATCGGGGGGGGGTATGTTTAGATAGATATTTCGCTGACGCGGCATTCGCGATTGTTTTGGCCAAGTAATTATGCGTTCGTGCGGTATGCTATCGGGTGTTGTACAAATAGTATCGGAATTAATGTGCCGGCCAGACTAATAAAACCGGCGCAAGGCATGGGAACCTTAAAGGAGGTTTGTGATGCGCGTATACGATTTTGGTAGCGGTCGGACCGATCCCGGTTCGTTTCCTACGGAGGCGTTGGCCGAGGCGGCCAGTGAAGCGGTGCGGGAGGTCGGGGCGGAGTTGGTGCGTTATCCGGGTGATATGGGGCATCTGGGATTGCGCGAGATTATGGCGGCGCGCGAAGCCAAGCGCGAGGGCATTGAAGTCCCCGTTGAGCACGTCGCGCTGATGAACGGTTCAATGCAGGCGGTGACCTTGGTGGCCGAGGCGCTGATGCAGGGCTCCGACGATATTATCGTCACCGAGGAATTGACCTATTCTGGGACCATTGGCGCCTATAAGAGCTTGGGCGCCGAGTTGGTCGGTGTGCCGCTCGACGAAGAGGGCATGCGGGTCGACGCGTTGGCCGACACGCTGGAGCAGTTGCATCGCAAGGGGACGCCGCCGCGTTTTATATATACTCTGACGACCTATCAGAATCCGACGGGCTCGATGATGCCCAAGGCGCGGCGTCTTGAATTACTCGAAGTGGCCCGCCACTACGACGCGATCATTGTCGACGACAACTGTTATGGCGACGTGCATTTCGAGGGCGTGCAGGAGCCCTCGCTCTACGCGTTGGATGACAGCCCTAACATCATTTATATAGGCTCGTTGTCCAAGATCCTCGGGCCGGGGGTCAGGGTGGGCTATATGGTCGCTCGCCCGCCGATGCTCGCCCGCTTACTCGATCGCCGCCACGACGGTGGCAATAGTGTGCTGGCGGCTTCGATTTGTGCTGCGTTTTTCCGCGACCGACTCTGGTCGCATATCGCGATGACAAACGCGATACTCAAAGACAAACGCGATGCGGTGTTCGCGGGGCTCGCAGAGAGCGTCGGCGATATTTGCACTTGGTCGCGGCCGGTGGGTGGAATGTTTATCTGGGTAAATTTCCCCGAGGACGTTGACCGGAACCACCTGATGGCGCTTTGCGCCGAACGCAATATTATGGTGGCTCGAGGCCGTAGTTTCCATATCCACTATGAGGATGTGCCGGCGTTACGGTTGGCCTTCGGTTTTGCCTCGCTGCAAGATATCCGCGACGGGGTGCCGCTCTTGGGCCAGTGCATTCAGATGGCACGGACCCAGGCGTCGGTCCTGGCCTGATGGAAGAGCACGCCACACTGCCCGAAATCGCTCTGGTCCAGATGGAGGTCAAACCAGGGCGGCCCGATTCGAATGTCGAACGGATGCTCGTGTTTATCACCGAAGCTCGCGAGGCCGGCGCCGAGATCGTGGTCTTCTCCGAACTCTGCATCAGCGGCTATATCCTTGGGGATCTATGGGAAGTTGATGCGCTGGTTGAGGATTTCGCCGCCTATAGCGACGAAATCCGTCAAGCGAGCGCGGGCTTGCATATAGTTTTTGGTAATGTGGCGGTCGATCGGGACGCCGTAGGGCAGGACGGGCGGTTGCGCAAATACAATGCCGTCTACGTCTGTTCCGATGGAGAGTATGTCGAACGCGAGCAGGTGCCCGCGGGACTGCCCTGCGGCATTCAGCCCAAGACCCTGCAACCGAACTATCGTTTTTTCGACGACGATCGTCATTTTTTTTCGCTGCGCCACCTAGCCGAGGCGGCGGGCCAGCCGCTCGACGCCTGGCTGCATCCCTATGAAGTGCGGCTTGGTGACGGGCGGGTTTTTCGTTTCGGGGTGCAGTTGTGTGAGGATATGTGGTGTCAGGATTATTGTCGCGCAGGGGAGACGATCGACACGCTCGCGCTATACCATCAGCGCGGCGCCGAGGCGGTGTTCAATCTCTCGTCCTCGCCATGGACTTGGCAGAAGAACGACAAGCGCAATCGGGTGGTCCGCGATATTCTCAAGCGCTCGCCATTGCCTTTTTTTTATGCGAATCAAGTCGGCTCCCAAAACAACGGCAAGAATATTATCGTCTTTGATGGCGATAGTAGCGCCTATGGCGCCAATGGTGAGGTCGTGCGCCGGGCCGAGCCTTGGCGGGAACAACTCTTGTTGACGAGTGGCGATACCGGGGTCGCTCCGGCGCAAAGCGAGAGCGAAGCTCGCTATATGGGGATCCTCACGGGGTTGCGCCATCTGGACCATCTGCGCGGGACCGAGAACAAATTTCTTATCGCCGCCAGCGGCGGCGTTGATTCGAGCGTGGTCGTCTGTTTATTGGAGCGCGCCTTCGGGCCCGAGCGCGTCTTTGCGGTCAATATGCCGACGCGCTTCAACGCCGCGGTTACCCAGGACAACGCGCGGGATATGTGCGAGAAATTGGCTGTGGATTATATCAGTTGCCCAATCGAGGAACTTTATGAGGCGGTTGCCGCCCTAGTGAAGGGCACGGAGTTCGCCTTCGGCCCCGGCGAATATACGCGGTTGGTCGACGAGAATATCCAGGCGCGGATCCGTTTTGCCGACGTGCTTTCGGGCTTGGCCGCCAAATACGGGTTGGTCTTTACCAACAACGGCAACAAGACCGAAGTGGCTTTGGGATATGCCACGCTCTACGGCGATGTCAGCGGTGCGGTGGCCCCGATCGCTGACTTGTACAAGACCGAGGTCTTCGAACTGGCGCGCTATCTCAACGACGTGGTCTACGGTCGCGAGGTCGTGCCGGAGAATCTGTTGAGCGGCGAGATCGTGCCCAGCGCCGAGCTTTCCGTCGCGCAGGATGTGACCAAAGGCCTGGGGGACCCGATCAAATACGGTTATCACGACGCAGTGCTCAGGCAGATGATCGAACACCGACGGCACGGTGTGGATTTTCTGCAATGGTCGTTGGACGGAGTATTATTGCAGCGTTTGCTGTGGGATGAAGAAACGCGTTTCCGCGAATATTTCTCCGACACCAAGGAATGGATCGACGACCTGGAATGGGTGGAACGCCAACTGCGGATCAACTATTTCAAACGGATACAGTCGCCACCGATTATCGTTTTGAGCAAGAGGGCCTTCGGTTTTGACTTGCGTGAAACGCAATGGCCTGCTTATGTGCCGCGTCGTTACGATGAATTGAAGGCACAGGTTATTGCCAAAGGTTTCTGAGTTTCGCGTTTCGGACAGACACAAAAAAACACCGGAGCCATATGGCTCCGGTGTTTTTTATTTCTAAGCAACTGCTGCTATTTTTTCTTCTTGGCAGCGGCCTTCTTCTTGGCAGCGGGCTTCTTCTTAGCAGCGGGCGCCTTCTTGGCAGCGGCCTTCTTCTTGGCAGCGGGTGCCTTTTTAGCAGCGGCCTTCTTCTTGGCAGCGGGTGCCTTCTTAGCAGCGGCCTTCTTCTTGGCAGCGGGCGCCTTCTTGGCAGCGGCCTTCTTCTTGGCAGCAGGCTTCTTCTTAGCAGCGGGCGCCTTCTTAGCAGCGGGTGCCTTCTTAGCAGCGGCCTTCTTCTTGGCTTTGGCTTTGGCCATCGAGATCTCTCCTCGTTGATGGTTAATGTGGGTTGTTGTTGACCCTGATTAATACAGATTTTTTTTTCGCTACTTGAAGACCAAAATAACCATAATAAAATTATAAAGCAAGCCGAATTGTTGCGGCAGAAGGCGTTAGTAGGATTGCGATGAGGGTGGAGTTATATTCGTTAATCACAACATAAAAAGGAAAGGTTTCTCTACATGAAAATTTGTTTAGCGGGAGAAGGGGCGCAAGGCATCAGTCACGCCGAGGTGTTGCAAGACATAGAAGGCGTCGAGATCGATACGCTGGCTGGGGGCATAGCCGCTGATGCCGAGGCTTTCGCGTACCAACGCGGAATCCCGCATTGGTCGTTGGACTTGGAAGAATGCCTGTCGCGCGACGGGGTGGAGGCGGTGATCCTGACTACGCCGAATCAGGTGCATTGCGCGCAGACCGAGTTGGCGCTCAATATGGGGAAACACGTGCTGGTCGAGATACCGATGGGCATCTCACTTGCCGAATCGCAACGCATCGCCGAGTTGGAGGAACGCACAGGGCTGGTCTGTATGGTGTGCCACACGCAGCGTTATAACAGCGCTTTTCGCGAAGTGTATCGGCAGGTGCAAGAGGGTGAGCTGACCTTGCACCACATCGTGCAGCAGACGTACTTTTTCCGCCGTCGCAACGAAAACCGCTTCGGTAAGAAGAGAACCTGGGTCGACGCATTGCTTTGGCACCAGGCCTGCCATATGGTGGACATGTGTTATTGGCTGTTGGACGACCCGGATATGGAGGGGTGGGGACAAGCCGGACCGTTGCACGCCGAGTTGGCAGTGCCTATGGATATCAGCATCGGGATGCGGACCAAGGACGGCAAGCTGGTGACCTCGGCAAATTCGTTCAATAACTATGGTCCGATTTATAGCGAGTACCGCTTTATCGGAGAAGAGGCGACGTTGTTGGCGCAGAAGGGGAAGTTGACCGATCACGAAGGACAGGAGATCGAACTACCGGCCGGTGGGGGGATCGATGCGCAGGACCGCGAGTTCTTCGCATCGATAAAAGCGGGGCGGCAGCCGTTGACCAGCTGCCGGGCCTGTCTGCCGACGATGGAGATTATCGACCGTATCCAGCGGTCGATCGACGTCTAAGCGGAGATTTCGAGCAGAGCGTCTTTGCGGGCGAGGGCGTGGCCCTGGCGTAAGAGGTCGTCTAGGGTGGTCTTCGCTAGGACCTGGTCGACGGCCTGTTGCACCTGTCCCCACAGGGCGCGGACCGAGCAGGCGGCCAACGAATGCGTGCAGTTGTCGCTATCGCCGGAGAAATGATCGCAGAAGCTGTCGTCGAAGAGACGACCGCCGAGCACGTTGATCGCGTCGGCGACTGGGATCTGATTCGGTGGTTTGGCTAGGGTATAGCCCCCGTGTTGGCCGCGGGCGCTGTCGACCAGGCCGCCCTGGCGCAGGATGCGTAGGAGCTTGGCGACATTGTGGTGCGAGATGTCTTCGGCTTGGCTGATCTCGGGGATCGAGAGGCTTTCCCCAGGCGTCTGGCGCGCCAATTGCAGCAGGCAGCGCAGGCCGTATTCTTCTTGCGAGCTGAGTTTCATTTTTACATCATACCGAGTTCGAGTTTGGCCCCTTCGGACATCATATCCGTCGTCCAAGGCGGGTCCCAGACGACTTCGACGGTGGCGGCGTTTACTTCTTCGACCTGGCCTTTGATCTTGTGCTCGACTTCCGGGGGCAGTGTGCCGGCTACCGGGCAGGCGGGCGAGGTCAGGGTCATTGTCACGTGCACGTCCTGGGTGTC
>DQLG01000040.1 GCA_015660315.1 Candidatus Latescibacterota bacterium | reverse complement strand
CGGAGCCGGCCACGCCTCGCCCATACTCTGGGGCGACTACCTTTATGTACAGACAGCCATTGCCGGCGAGACCGACAGCGACCCGGAGTATCAGTACAAGCTACTGGCCATCCACAGAAATACGGGCAAGGTCGCCTGGGAAAAAATCCTGCGCGAAGCCCCGCCCGTCGAAGAAACCCACCACCGGACCGCTAGCTTCGCCTCCAACTCGGGCATCACCGACGGTGAGCACCTCTATGCCTATTTCGGCTCGCAGGGCCTCTACTGCCTAGACTTTGAGGGCCATCTGCAATGGGAACAGGATCTCGGTGACATGACCACGCGCAATAGCTTCGGCGAGGGCAGTTCACCGGCGATACAGGGCAATACCCTAGTCGTCAACTGGGATCACGAGAAAGATTCGTTTATCGTCGCGCTCGACAAACGATCCGGCAAAGAGCTGTGGCCCCAGAGCCGCAACGAGCCATCCTCCTGGTCGACGCCGCTGATCATCGAATTCGCCAGCAAACACCAGGTGATCGTCAGCGCCTCCAACAAAACTAGGAGCTACGATCTAACAACGGGCGCCGTGATATGGGAATGCGCTGGCCTCGGCACCAATGTTATTCCCACCCCGCTTTACCGCGACGGCGTGGTCTATGTCGCCAGCGGCCACCGCAGCCCGGCGATGCAGGCCATCCGCCTCGACAAGGCCACCGGCGATATCACCGGCTCCGACGCCATCGTGTGGTCCACCGATAAAAATACGCCCTATGTAGCCTCTCCGGTCCTCTACAGCGATCGCTTATTTATGACCAAGGGCCGCGATGCGATCTTGTCTTGTTTTGCGCCTGCAACAGGCGAGGCGATCTACGGCCCACAGCGACTCAAAGACATGGGCATGGTCTACGCCTCATTAGTAGGCAACAAGGATCGGATCTATATCTCCGATTTGGACGGGTCGACGCTGGTCGTCAAAAACTCGGCGCGCTTTGAACCGCTGGCGACGAATGTATTGGACGAAGGCACCGCCGCCTCGCTGATCGTCGCCGGGGACGTGATCTACCTGCGAGGACATCAGCACCTCTACTGTATTGCCGCCAACTAGACAAGCAGTACCCGGGACAGTCGATCTATATTTTAGAAAGAAAATTTCGGCATAAACGGAAGGGTTCGAGGAGTGAACGTCCAAGACAAACCGTTCTTTGCCTACTTTCAGCTGGGTAGCCCGCATGCCAGTGTGTTCAAACTGATGATCCCGCCTTCAGCGACATCACAGAGGAACTTCGCGGGCTTGCGGATGATGAGTCCCATCAGTCTCAGCCTGACTCGCTGCCGACTACCTGGTGCACTCAGGCGAGGGCTCGGCAACTATAACAACTCTTGGCCCGGCCCTGGAAAGCGATATCCTATGGGCGCAGACATGGGACGGTAGCCGATCTCTCTTACTGCAGTAAGGAACATCTTCGCTCTATGAAATCGCTTATCCGCGCTTTACAGGCGGCAGTGGAAAATCAAAGTTTTTTGGCCGCAGCACAATCCCCGGATTAACAGCAATTAGTTCATGGGAATACTCAACGCAGAAGGAAATGTTATCGCCAAAAGATGGGTACTGGAAAGGGTGATAAAGAGGATCGAGTTGTCGTGACGGGCTATTGGCCGTTCCACTTTGCCTTCCAGGCGGGAAAGGTCGCCAAAACCTTTGCCCCGTATTCACCGATATAACTATAGCCGACCCGTCGTTCGTATTCGATCTCGGCGAGGCTGTGCTTGATCACACCATCGCGCCCGACAAAAATGGGGCGATTCGTTTCGATATCGTAGAACCGCCCCCAGAGAGGGGATGCCTCAGGATTTTTGACCACCACCCGATCGTATCCCTTTTCGAGCGAAGTGTCTTTCTTGCGGATGAGCGCCACGCCGGTGATTTTGGATCGCTCATACCACTCCACGGCGCTCTCCACTGCCCGAATGACACGGTCGTCAGGGTTGCCTATTTCCATCAGATAAATAATAAGTCCTGCGCTTTCACCTCCGCTGATCGAGGGCAGTTCGTAGGCACGGGCTTGGGCTGGTGCAAGCGTTTCGCGGTCGTGCTGCGCACACCACGCGGTCAATTCGCCGTTGACGGTGATCTGAGTGCGTAGGATAATGTCGAGACCTTTTTGTATGGCTGCGGCAGCGCGGTCTTGGCGCAGTTGATCTACAAAGATGTACGGTTGCTTTTTTTGTGCGACATCGCGTAATAGGCGCATGACGCCGACCATGGCGCCGTCGTTATAGGTGATGTGCTGGTAGTAACCTTCGCGGATCGGATAGTACTGGGGCCAGCCGCCATTTTCGTATTGGGCATCAAGGACATAGTCGATACCGCGCAGGACACTGTCTTTAAAGCGTTCTGCACGGGTAATTTGATAGACCCAGGCGAGATAGTTCAGTTGCGTGAAAGTCGCGCCGTTGTCGATGGTGCTACGGGCCGTTCTGCCCTCTTCGACAACTTTCGCCCTTTCCAGATTTGTCGAGCACCTGAGCCATGTCAATATTCTTACTCCAGCCGCCGTTTTCGTGCTGATACAACAGAACATTGTCGGCAATCCGCGTCGCTTCTTCGCTGCCGTACCATTCGACAGGATGCTGCAAGATTCCGCGCCACGTGGTGCCTTGCAGGCGTTGTTGTGCCTGGATACAAGCACAGGTGGTCACAAGTATCGCCAGCGGAATGTACAAATGTCGGAATTTCACTGCGTCTATGCCTTCAAGTAGGGCTTATCCTAGCGCTTGTCTAAGTTGCCCTTGGCTTATTTATTATGTCCAGATTGTTTTCTGCTTAGGCCCTGCCGGGCCAAATGGAGGGCATCGCAACACGCTTAGACCGTCAGCCATTTGCCATTCACGGCGAGCTTTTGCTGTTAGATGTGTTGGCAGTGCTTCCTACAGCATCCTTTGGCCGCGTGCTTACCCGGCACCCCCAGACCTGGCATTTCGCTCGGCCATAGCCCAAATCGCGCTCCGGCGTGCGACGGCCGTGCCTGCGGATTTGCTACTAGTGGCGGGGACAATACTCGGCTACCTTGATCTCCTACAACCTGGTGCCCGGCAGATCGACGAATGGCCTTGGTGTTTGCCCACTGCCGACACTATACTGGGGCAAATTGCGTTGATAACGCCCATCACGCGGCTGATCGCTTCCCTTCATCCCTTTACCGCCCCTAGCTGTATGCCGCTAATAAACCAGCGCTGGCAGAACACGAAGACCGCTATCATTGGAATCAGCATCAACACCGACCCGGCGCAGATTAGACCGTAGTCGTTATTGTAGAGATCCGACAGCTTGGCTAAGCCCAACGGTAGGACCATCATCGAATCCGAATCTGTCATGATCAAGGGCCAGAGAAAGGAGCGCCAATTACCTAGGAAAGTAAAGATCGCCAATGCCCCTAATGCCGGTTTGGCCAAGGGCAGTACTACGTGCCAGAACACGCCCCAGGTCGAGCAACCGTCGATATAGGCTGCCTCTTCGATCTCACGCGAGATGCTGAGCAAAAACTGTCTGAGCATAAAGGTCCCGTAAGCGCTGAAACAACCTGGGATGATCAGCGCGAAATAGCTATCGAGGCCCATCGGATGCCCGATGAAATAATCTCCGATATAGAGAAAGCCGCTGAAGTAATCGCTGCTGAACACCAGATTCAGCCACTCGGGAATTTTCTTCATCAGCACGAACTGTGGGATCATCAACACGTCATGCGGGATCATCATCGTTGCCAGATAACCCAAAAAGATGATGTCACGGCCCTTGAACCGTAACCGCGCAAAGGCAAAGGCCGCCAGCGCACTAGTCGATACCTGTACAACAGTGACCATGCTGGCAATCACCAATGAATTGGCGTAATAACGCATGAAGGCGAAGGCCTCAACCACGCCGGTGTAATTGCCGAAAGTCCAGCGGGGCGGTATCCAACCCAAGGTCACGTCGACATTATATTTGAACGAGGTCAGTAGGGTCCACATCAAGGGGATAGTCATCAAAACCAGTAGGACCACCAACAGAGCATATGTGCCCGCTGTCTGCCAGTCTCTGCGGAAATCCGTCGATCCCGACATATCAGACGGCCTCCAATCGCTTGCCACTATAGCGCCAGTTAATCAGCGTCGCCACGAAGATCATTGCGAAAAGCACCATCGAGATCGTCGCCGCATAACCGACTTCGAGCTGTTCATAAGCCTGAGTGTATATATAGTAACTTATCGTTGTCGTCTCGCCCCCCGGTCCACCACCGGTCATTATATAAGCCGCTTCGAACCCCCCCTGCAGACCGCCGATAACGCTGGTGACCAGAATAAAAAAGGAGGTCGGCGCAAGCTGTGGTACAGTGATATACCGCAGCTTCATCCACCAGTTGGCCCCGTCGATATCGGCCGCTTCATAAAGCTCGGGCGAGATATTCTGCAGACCGGCCAGGTAGAGAATCATATTAAAACCGCCGACGCTGGCCCAGACAAAGACGATGATCAACGCCGGTTTGGCCCAACGGCCGTCGATCAACCATCCCGGTAATAGCGCCACCGCATCCGCCCCGGTAATGCCCAACATATGATAGAAATTCCACAGGAAGGCGTTAATGATGCCGACATTGGGCTCGAAAGTCAGCAACATCTTCCAGACCATGTAGATCGCGATGCCGCTGCACAGATGCGGGATGAAAAATAACGTGCGAAAGAAGATCCGCCCCGGCAGGTCGCGATTGAGCAAAACTGCCAGCAATAGCGATCCCATCATCGACAGCGGAATGTTTAGCATTAAAAAGAGGGTATTGGCCAAATACTGCCAGAAGTAGGGATCACTCGCCTTCCATTCGCCATCGACCCACGCGAAGCCCAGCAAGTCGACAAAGTTCGTCAGACCGATAAAAGAAGGGGTTCCGGTCGCCAGTTGATAACGATATAGGCTCATGCCGGCCGCAACCAGTACCGGGCCCAGAGTAAAGATCAGAAAGCCGATCAGATTCGGCAGCAAGAAAAGCGTCGCGGCCCGTCCTTGACCTTTCATAGGGCGGCCTCGTCGGCGTGAATGCGGTCCAGATAGTCATTGGTCGTCCGGTGGGCGCGGGCCAGGGCCGACTCGACCGACTCACGGCCGCTGAGCGCGCTGTCCAATTCGTCGAGCATCCGGCGGTAGAGATCCTCCCACCACAGTTCCTGCGGGAAGAGGTGCACGTCGTAGTCCATTGATTTGACAAAAGATTCCTCGGCCCAGGGGGTGTCCTCGCGTACGAACGCGCGGCGCGCAACCGATCGCTGCGGCGGCATATCGCTGCCGATCCCAGCCATCTCGGCAGTGGCCTCCGGACCGACCATATGCTTGACCAGGTCCCAGGCCACTTCGGGTTGTTTGCTGCCCTTCCAAATAACGAAACCAACGCCCGCGTAGCGGGTCTTGCGGCCGGCTGGCCCCCTGGGAAAAAGCGCAGTGTCCCATTCGAAGCGATCGAGAAACTGGTATTGCGGAATCCGCCACGGCCCCGAGATATCGATGGCGATCCGCCCCGCCTCGAAGGTGAAAGTGCTCATCGGCGCGTCGGTCCTGACGCCCGGCCTCGGCGGGCTTATACGGTGTTTGAAAAAAAGGTCGACATAAAACTGCACGGCCTCCTGGACTTTCGGGTCGTCGAGATTGGAAACAAAACGGCCGTTTTCCTTGCGCAGGAAATTCCCGCCCCCACTCCACACATAATTGGCAATATCATAGGGTGAAACGCCATAGATGTCATTGAGACCGTCCTGGTCGATATCCACTGTCAACTTTTTTGCCTTCTCCAGCATTTCCTCCCAAGTCCAGTCCGATGTAGGATACTCCACCCCGTACTCGTCAAAAAGCGCCTTGTTGTAAAAACAGGTGATCGTACTACCCTTAACCGGCAATCCAAAAAGTTGGCCATTATAGCGGTAGGCCTGTAGACCGACAGGATAATAGTCATCGGCATCCACTCCGTCGCGCCGCACTAAATCGTCAATTGGCAATAATTGGCCGGTACTGGCCACCTGGGCCATAGTCCGCCAATGTAATACGCAGATATCAGGTGCGTGACCGGCATCCATCCCAGTTAATAGTTTCTGCACCACATTGCGCCCAGGGACCACTTCTAGGCGAAAACGGACCTCGGGGTTTTCTCGGCTGTATTGGTCGGCAATACGCCGATAGAGTTGCGCCTCCTGCGGGGATCCGTTGACCCAGACGGTCAACATTTCCTCGGGTGGATACCAATCGACCGACCGCACCCCGACGAAAAGTGCAAGCACTACGGCGAATCCACCAGCCAAACGAAAAGACAACATCGGGCTTTACCTCGACTAAGGAATGAAAAAACCCATCTACCGAAGTGCTGGACAGAAGGGCTTCTACAGAATCATACGGGCGGGTTGTATTACTCGACAACCCGCCCGCACATAGATGATACTATACTGATCTAATCGTCCGACAAGCAGTCAATTAGATTGAAACGGCCTAGTACTGGGCCTTGATCATGCCCCAGCTTGCGGTTTCGACGGCCGTGGAGCCACCGGCGGGCCACATGATTTCCGGATCCACAGGCGCGATCAGCAAGTCCATATCGGCGTGGCAGCAACCCTCGACCTGGGTGCCCCACTGGCCGATGCGATTGTCGCCCTCACCTTCGCCACCGTCGACTTCGTTGACGATGATGCCGATGTGGATGGTCTCGCCTTCGGACAGGTCGTGGATGTTGACCTGATCCTCGGTCGCCTCGTTGTTCTTGGGCATGCTGGAAATCGG
>DQLG01000709.1 GCA_015660315.1 Candidatus Latescibacterota bacterium | reverse complement strand
TTTCAGGTTGCATGAATTATCCCCAGAGCGTCAATGCGTTGGTGAATTGCCTTGCGGGTCCAAGGCGATAGCGGCCCATGCGCGCATATAGGCGTTTTCGTCGTCGCGTACAGCGTCGAGGGCTTGTTGGGCAGTGGGTGGTAAAGGCGTCATGCGGGCGAGTGTAGAGGCAGCGGTTTCGCGCAGAGAATCCGTCGAGAGCGACCAGCGGGTAACCGGTCGGCTGTCGTCGAGCGCGCCGAGCAAGGCTTGTGCGGTAATATCCTCCGGGCCGATTTGGCCGATGGCCTCGGCGGAGTGGCGGCGGACCCATTCGTTTTCGTCGTCGAGTGCGGCAGCCAACGCGGATAGGGCCGGTCGGGCTTCACGTCCGATATGGCCCAGGGCCGTCGCGGCGGCGGCGCGGACAGAGTCTTCGCTGTCTGCCAGCGCTTCGATTAGAGGATTCAGCGCTGCGGATCCGGCGGCGGCTAGGCCGTAGACGGCGTTGAGTTGGCTGGGGCTGGTGAAGTCGCCGCGCTCGATATTGGCCTGCCAGTGTTCTGGCGCTTCGCGGCGCAGGGCGTCGAGCAATGGCCCGACGGCGCCCTGCGCCGCCAGCGCATAGGCGGCGTTCAGGCGCACCGGCTCGTCGGTGTCTTGTAGGCGGGCGGTCAATGCGGGCACGGCCTCGTTGGCGCGGGCCAGGCCGAGGTCGTCGGCCGCGCGGCGGCGAATGTGCGGGTCAGGTTCGTCGAGTTCGCGGATGCGGGCGTTGATATCGCGCGGGTTCATTGCGGCTAAAGCCGGGTTTTCTTCGCCTCGGTGCCAGTGCCACATCCGCCGCGACAAGGTGCGGTGGTTGCCCTCTGTTGGTGTCCAAGCCGCACCGTGCGTGTCCCAGGCGGGAACAGTGGGTTCGGCGCGTCGGCCAAAGAGGAATTTTAGCATATAGCGGGTTTGATCGCTGGTATTGGCCGTGGCCTTGTGCCAGATATCGTAGTGGGCGATGACGACGGTGCCCGCCTCGACACAAAGTTCGAGACCGGGTGCGTCGGGTGTGGCGTCCATGTAGTGCTGGGTGCGGGGTTGGATCGCGGTCGGCCCCATGTGCTGGGTGATGGTCTGCGGATAGTAGAACAGCAGCAGCCAACGGCCCCGATGACAGCGCGGATGACCGGTGATGGGGTAATCCTTGTGCCAGGTCTGCGCTTGGCTGTCGGGGTTCCAATCATGGCAATGCCGATGGGGGTGCATGATATAGTCGGGGCCGAGCAGGCTGGTGAGTGCGCCATCGACAGCGGGGTCGGCGAAGAGCTCTGCCAGCTCAGAAACGTGCGGTAGCAGCTCGTTGCCGGGATTGCCATTTTTTTTGATCAACGTGTCGAGTTGGCTTTTTAGCGCCGAGTGATACGTGTCGGATAAGGTTGGTTTGACGGTGATATGGCCGTCGACGATAAAGCGCTGGAGCATCGCGTCGCTGAGTAGGTGGGGCTGTGGTTTCATAGCGGCTGGCTTGTAGTTCATTAGGCGTCAAATGCTCCATAAGCTTTAATCGCGGTGTCGTGGAAGAGCGCGCGGCGTTCGTCCACGGAGAGATCTGCGCTCCAGTCGAGGAACTTTCCGTAGAGGTAGTTTATGCTGATGCCCTTGAACTTGTCGACGGGATAGTTGCTGGCGAACATGCAGCGGTCTACTCCGAAGCATTCGATGAGTTCGCGGAAGATGGCGCGGACCTTGGCCTCTTTGCCCGCGTCCTCGTGGAAGCCGTCGCATGCGAACCACGGCATCGAGAGCTTCATGTATACATTGGGCAGCTTGGCGAGGTCGGCCGTGCTTTGACGCCAAAGATTCTCGTGGGCGTCGTCCTCGCCATCGTGCAGGAAGCCGAGGTGGTTGGTGATGACGCGGACATCGGGAAAGTCGCTCAATGCGGCGGCCGCGTCGGCGACTTGGTGCGGGTGGCAGGAGAGATCGAAGGCGAGGTCGTAGCGCTGCAATAGCGCTAGGCCCTCGCGAAAGAGCGGATGCGTGAACACGCCGTCTTCGACCTGCGGCCAGGTCAAGTCCGGGTTGTCGGGATGGTGGTTGAGAATCATGCGTATGCCGCGCAGGCGTTCGCTGGCGACTTCGCGGTGCGCCTCGATGGTGCGTTCGGCTTCGGCAGTGTCTCGTGCAAGATGCGCGTAGGCTACGAGGCCGAAGGGCTGATCGGCTTCGGTGGGCCGCAACTGGTCGCAGACCCATGTGGTCTCCTCGACGGTATCGACGACAGTGCCGCCGGTAATTTGACCGACTACGGTTTCGACATGCACGCCGGAGACGCGTTGCAATTCGGTGGGCAGCGTACTCATATCCTGGAAGTAGTCATCGGCCTTGTAGGGTGGGGGATCGCCGATGTTGGGATTGGCGCGTTCGGCGAGATCCCAGAGGTGGAAGTGCGGATCGCAGAGGCGGATGGGGTTTGACATAGCAAAAGGCCTTTCGCGTTTAGAGCTGGGTCAGAATGTAGTCTTGTATCTGCTGCGGTTTTTTGTCTTCGGTGTCGATCTGCTGCGATAATATAGAGCCTTGGTGCGCAGCGACACAGCGCGCGGTTTGGTGGAACGCCCAACTCCGGGGGGTTTGCCTCCGCCGGTCGATTACACGCGTCGATCGTTCGCAACATCTGGCCGACGTCCTCGGGGTCGTAGAGCATGCTGTCGGGTATGCGTGCCAGCAGCCCTTTGGCTGCGGTGGTCTTGCCGACGCCGAACGCGCCGTCGATCATGACGATCATAGGCGGCTCAGTCGAACGCCGCTTTTACTTCGTCGGGCAATTGCAGGTGGGCGCCAGGGTGCTGGACGGCCCCGGCCCCGGCGGTGCAGGCCAGGTTCAGGACCTGTTGCTGGTTGGTGTCGAGCAAGACGCCGGCGGCTAACACCCCGCTAAAGGCGTCGCCGGCGCCGACCGCGTCGATGACGGGCACCGGTTCGAGCCGCTTTTCGAACGAGGTTTTTGCATAGTGGAGCTGTGCGCCTTTTGCGCCGAGGGTGATGGCCAGGCAGTCCAAGGTGAAGCGTGCGATAAGATCCACGGGCCGGTCAACGTCGGCGATCAGCCGCACTTCCTCCCACTCCTCGTCGTTGAGTTTGACGATGCTCGCGGCTTCGAGGCCGAAGAGCACGGTTTCTCTTGAGTAGGCGTCCTTGCGCAAGTTGACGTCAAAGAAACGGTGTCGGGGATTGGCAGCGAGCAAGTGTTCTAGCCCGGGGCGGTTGGCCGGGCTGCGCTGGGCGGCGGTGCCGTAGTAGATCAGGTCGGGTGGTTGGTCTAACGCTGGTTGTGTTTCTATATGGTCCCAGGCCACGCCCGAGCGGATGGTATAGGAGGGCTGGCCGTCCTGCAGAAATACGTCGACGGTGCCGGTGGGCTCGGGTCGGTCGGCGACGCATTGCTGGCCGATATCGGCACGGGTGAGAAAATCCTTGGCTTGTCGGCCTAGGTCGTCGCGGCCCACGGCGCTAATCATCGCCACGGGGAAACCGAGTTGGCGCAGATTCCAGGCGAAGTTTAGCGCCGCACCGCCCAAGCAGGTGCGGTCGGGAAAACAGTCGTAGAGAATTTCGCCGAAGACGATACAGGAAAAGGTTGCTTTGTCCATGATGCTTAATATAGCAAATAAGAAACGCTCTTAAAATCGCAGTTTGATGTCGGGCTTATTATTGAAAGTGTGCTTGGAATGTTTGGTGGTGGACGCGAGGGCTACGGGGCTGGCCGCGGCGGAAAATTTAAACGCCCGGAGGCGCGCGCGGTAGCCCCCGCACCCAGCACTTAGACAACTCTAAGGTAAAATCTATATGTCGTACGCCTCGGGCCGGCGGTCTTCGTCGAGAAAGTCGCGCACAGGCTCAGCCGGGTAGCCGCCGCAGCGCTGTCGCTGCCAGACGAAAGGCACCTGTACATGGGCTAGGGCGAAACCTTCGTAATGGCCGGCGTTTGCCAGCAGAGTGCCGTCGGGGTGCACGATGGCTGATTGGCCGAACATCTGTCCGGCTTTCCAGGGCAAATCGGCGGGACGGCCGTAGCTGGAGCGGATGAGATAGGCTTTGGCATCCATCGCGCGGGTGCGCAACATGGCCTCGCTGGCGGTTTCGTGGTCGGAACGCTGCAGTGAGGGGAAGAACAGCAAGTCGGCTTTTAGGCGGGTCAGAGCGCTGAAGAGTTCGGGGAAATAGATATCGTAGCAGATCGGGATAGCGACGCGGCCGTGCTCGGTGTCGAAGACGGTCACGTCGGCACCGGCGCTGACGTTGAATTGCTCGCGTTCGCCCAAGGTCGGGTGGATTTTGTCGTAGTGCCCCGTGATATTGCCTTGCGGGTCGATGAGGTAGGCGCGGTTGTAGAAGGTGTCGCCTTCAGGTACGAGCATGGGTAGAATGATATGGGACGCGTGTTGTGCGGCTAGGGAGCGAGTGCGATCGAGCAATGCGGCGTGGTTTTGCGCTAGGGTGCAGTACGCTGCGGAGTCGGCGCCGAAGACATTGAAGTATTCGGGCAGGCAACAGAAGGCAGTGTCTTTGGTGAGCGCCTCTTCTAATAGCGCAAACCCCTTTTCGACCATATGAGCGTGGGAGGTGGGCGCGGCTTCGTCTAGGCAGGGCGGTTGAATACTGGCGATGGTAATGCGTCGCATGGTTTTAGTGATCCCATCGGGTCAATTCCATCCACCGGGTCAGTGCGCGCTGCTGGTCCGAAAAGCGGGCGCGGATAGCGGCGGGGAAGTAGAAATGATGGGCGTTGCGCGGTTCGCGCATCATGACATTGTAGTGGGCGTGCACATAGTTGAAATAGAGGTTGCTGCGCGTGCCGGTCGTGGTCTTGGGCAAGCCGTCGTGGATCATGGCCTCGGAAAAGAGTAACACGTCGCCGGCTTTTCCCGTTACCGATGTTGCTCCGGGCATGTCGAGGCCTTTGTAGTTGCGCCAGGCTAGGTCGAAACTGCTTTTGTGCGAGCCGGGGATACCGACTACGCAACCGTCTTCGGGGCCGTTGTCGGTGAGGAAGTAGACGATGTTGAACATGCGCGAGCGGATCTCGCCGTCTTTGTAGCTGAAGTCGGTGGTGGGCACGCCGCGGTGCCAACCGCCGGCCGCAGTGTCCTGTTCTTTCGAGATCGACCAGGTGTTGATCAATTGCGGCTCGCCGACGAAGGCCTGCAGATAGGGCAATATGCGCGGATGGTCGATCAACCGGTCGAAAGCGGCGCTCAGACGCGGTAGGCCGTTGAGCCGGGTCTGGTGCGGAATTTGCGTTTCGCGGGTGGGGCGTCCCGGGGGGCCGGGTTCAAGAGATTGCATCCACTCGTCGGGATGGTCTTGCGCTTCTAAGGGGCGCAGAGCGGTCAGGAGTTCGCCGCACTCTTCTTGCGACAATACACCGCGTAAGACGATAAAACCCTGGAGGTCGAAGAGGAAACGGTCCTCGATGCAGATCTCGGTCATAATCCCATCCTTAGTTTGGTTCAGTATCGCCTCTCAGCCATCGGGATAATAAGGTCTCGGCCTGTTGCAGGGTCAGAGGCAGATTAGTCGAAAACATGGGGTGGTCTAGTTGATCCGTCGTTCATGTCCTGCCCATTCCAGTTCGCGCAGCACAAATTTCTGCACCTTGCCGGTGGAGGTTTTGGGCAATTCGCCGAACTCGGCCGCGTCGGGGCATTTGAAGTGGGCTAGGTGGTCTCGGCAGAAGGCGATGATCTCTGCTTCGCTGAGCTCTTGTCCTTCTTTTAACGCAATAAAGGCCTTGGGGCGCTCGCCCCATTTTTCGTGCGGCATGGATACGACGGCGCATTCGAGTACCGCCGGATGGCGGACGATGGTTTGCTCGACTTCGATCGTCGAAATATTCTCGCCGCCGGAGATGATGATGTCTTTTTGCCGGTCGCGCAATTCGATATAGCCGTCTGGGTGCCAGACGGCCAAATCGCCCGAATGGAAGAAGCCGTCGCGAAAGGCTTCGGCGGTGGCTGCGGGCTGGTTGTGATATCCCTTCATAATAGTATTGCCGCGCATCGCGACCTCGCCGATGGTCTCGCCGTCGCGCGGTACGTCGCGGGATTGTTCGTCGACGACGCGGACATCCTCTGCGGTGATATAGCCCTGGCCCTGACGGGCGCGCAGCCGCGCTTGTTCTTCGGCGGGCAGCGCGTTCCACTCATCGGGCCAGGTGCAGATGGTGATCGGGCCGTAGGTCTCGGTAAGGCCGTAGAGATGGATGGGCTGGAAGTTGAATTTTTTCATCTGGGCCAAGAGGGTGGGTGAAGGCGGTGAGCCGCCCATCGAGACGGTAACGGGCTTATCGAGGACATGTGCTTTAGCGCTGTTGACCATCATAATCTGAATGGTCGGCGCGCAATTGTAGTGAGTTATGCGCTCGTCTTCGAGCAGGTCCCAGACGGCGCCTGGCTCGATACTACGTAGACAGATGTGCGTGCCGCCAACGGCGGTTATAGCCCAAGTGCAACACCAGCCATTGCAGTGAAACATTGGCAGAGTCCACAGAAAGACACTGTCTCGGTCGAAGCCGATTTCGACGATCTGTCCCATGGCGTTGAGATAGGCGCCGCGGTGCGTGCAGAGTACGCCTTTTGGTTGGCCGGTAGTACCGGAGGTGTAGTTCATGGAGAGGGGAGTTTCTTCGTCGTCGATAACGCGCAGCAGTGGATCGGGGCTCGCGGCGGCGAGGAATTGCTCGTAGGGATCGTCTGCTTGGCCGGTGTCGGCGATGCGGATAAGTTGGAGTTGAGCGAGGTTGAGTTCGGCGATTTGCGGGTAGAGCGCTTCGTCGATGAAGAGGAAGCGCGCGCCGGAGTCGGCGAGGATATGCGCGACTTCATCGGCTTGTAATCGAATGTTAACCGGTACTAGGATGCCGCCTAACGCGGGGATGGCAAAGTGGGCTTCGAGCAGGGCCGGGGTGTTGGGCGAGAGTATCGCGATGCGGTCGCCGAGGGTGAAGCCGGCATTTTGTAGACCCGAGGCGAGGCGGCAAGCGCGCTCGGAGAATTCCGCGTAGGTGTAGCGGCGCTCGCCGTATACGATAGCGGTCTTGTTGGGATAGACGCGGGCGCTGCGGCGCAGGAAGTCGACGGGGGTAAGTTCGCTGCGGTAGACTTTTTCGCTGCTCATGACTGTTTTCTGGAAGAGAATAAATCTGCTTGGATCGGTTAATGGCAAAAGTGCGGACGTCCGCACTTTTGCCCGGATAATGGACGATGCCATTACACGAC
>DQLG01000023.1 GCA_015660315.1 Candidatus Latescibacterota bacterium | reverse complement strand
GTCTACCGACGATGCGTCCTCAGCGGGCACCACCTGGTCCAGCGCCGCGACCATCGCATCGAACAGATCTGACTCTTTGACCGGTTTCATCAGGCTGCGGGTGATATTCAGTTGGCGGAACCGCGTGATACCCTCTTTGCGGCCAGCCGAAGAAAGCAGCAATACGGGTATCTGGCCGAAGGTTTCGTTCTCGCGAATCTTCGCCACCATGTCCATCCCGTCCATCTCCGGCATCATCAAATCCGTCAGCACCAGGCCAAAAGGATCCGTTGCAGCTTCGAGTTTTTCGAGTGCCACAAAACCGCTCTCGGCCAGTTCGACGCGCACCTCCCAACTATTCAGCATTTCTTCGAGGATCTTGCGATTGATCGGGTGGTCGTCAACGCCGAGTACTTTCATGCCCCGCAGCGAAACCAGCTTGCTGCCCTTGGGCACCGGGGTACCCAAACCATAGCGGGCTGTAAAGTGGAATGTGCTGCCCACCCCCTCTTCGCTTTCGACCCAGATGCGGCCCCCCATCATCTCGACCAATTGCTGCGAAATCGCCAGCCCGAGCCCCGTACCGCCAAAGCGCCGCGAGGTCGAACTGTCGACCTGGCTAAAAGAGTCGAAAATCTGCGCCTGTTTCTCCGGCGGGATGCCAATCCCCGTATCGCGAACCGATACATGCAGGCTGACCGTATCACGCAATTCTTCTGCCAACACCACATCGACTACGACCTCGCCGCGCTCGGTGAACTTGAGGGCGTTGCCCACCAAGTTGACCACCACCTGCCGCAATCGACTCGGATCGCCAACGAGACAATCCGGCACATCCGGCGGAATATGACAGACTAGCTCAAGATCTTTTTCGGCCGCGCGCATCGCCAAAACCTGGGCCGCGTCACCCAACCCGTCGCGCAGGCCGAACTCTATATCCTCCAACTCCAAACGCCCGGCCTCGATCTTGGAAAAGTCGAGGATATCGTTAAGCAAGGTCAACAGGGATTCGGCCGATTGCTGTACCAGCCCCAAGTAACTGCGCTGCTGCGCTTCAAGCCGGGTGCGGCTCAAAAGTTCCGTCATGCCGATAATGCCGTTCATCGGCGTGCGGATTTCGTGGCTCATATTAGCCAAAAACTCACTCTTAGCGTGATTGGCCTCTTCGGCAGATTCCACCGCAGTACGCAATTCCTCCTGCGATTTTTCCAACGCCATCATCGCCTTGTGCTCGGAACGGGCCGTCTCCTCGAGCAACCGATGCTGTTCCTGCAACTGCTCTTCGGAGCGCCGCCGTTCGGCGTCGACCCTAGAAAGCGACGAGGCATTCCACCAGATCAGGACGTTGAAGGCCAGGATATTGAGCAGCGTAAAGAGCGAGAGTCCGAATTCGTAGCCGTAGAGCCCCTCGCCTTGCACCCGCACCCAATCCAGGGCCATCGGAATGGCGAAGGCCGCGGGCAAGAGGCGACGGGCCATGACGCCGCCCGCGGTAGTGCTGACCAGGGTCACCACCGGTTCGCGGGCCGGGCGGGCGCAGAGCAGGCCGAAGCAGAGGATGAGAAACTCGGTCGCGGTGTCGGGCATCGCCGGCACGAGACCGGAAACACCGTAGAGCAGCAGCACATTGTAGAAATAACTGCTCATCGACAAGAGACCGGCGGCCGTCGCTGCCAGTATGCAGATCTGCGGCAAATAGGCGCGGCCCCTTACGCGCACGTCGATCAGAAGCAGGGCCAGGCCCACCAGGAGAAAAGAAAAAGCCGCGTTGGGCGACATGCGATAACCGCCCAATTTAAAATAAAAGAGATAGGAGTCGATGCTTCGGTCTAAAAAGAGGTAGGTGGGGACTTCTTGGCCCAAATTATACTGATAGCCAATGAGTTTGTGCACGGCGACCAACACCACCGTCGTTGCAAACCCCAACCCCACCTGCCGCCGCCAGCGGCTCAACGGGTCGGCGCGCAAAAACAATAGCGCTATGCCGGCCAGGATAAATTCGATGGCGATCAGCGGATGCGTCGCCACTTGGCCCGAGTGCATAAAGCTCTTGAGAGCCTCGTCATCGACATTCCAGCCCCACAGCACCAAAGCACCCGACCCCACGCTAGCCAATCCAGCTAAACGCGCAAGCCAGCCGATTAGATAAACGAAGCGCGGGTCTACCTTCATCGCTACTTGCTTATAGCTGCTTGGAGGAACCGAGCGAGGCTCTCGCCGTCGATTTGTGTTTTGACCAGGTATTCGCGGGCACCGGCGGCTACCGCCTCTTCGGCCAAGCCCTCGTCGTCCAAGCCGGTGAGGACCAGCACGGGCATATCCGGAGCAGCCTCCTTAACGCGTTCAAAGGTGGCCATTTCCTGACTATCGGGCAGCACGAGATCGAGCAGCACCGCGTCGAAGCTACCGGTCGACAGCCGTTGGATACCGGCTTCGAGGTGATCGACGGCTTCCACGGCAAAAGCGGGGTCGCTGCGGTCACTGAGCAGCCCCTGCAGGAGGCGGGCATGGATGGGATTGTCCTCGACGAGCAGAACGGATATGGTCATACTGGACATGGCACGGCACCAGCGCTATCAATTGCGGGAGACGGAGATTATACGCGCTACCCCAACTCCACCGACGAGCGTTCTGGGATAACACCTAACTACTTGGTCCGTCTAATATGTAGGCTCTCCGTTTAGATGACAACCGGTTTATCGGTCCCACGCCTTTTTTGACACTATCCCACCCCGTCCTTAGGCTTGTTAGCTAAGCCTATGTCGTTGCTAAAATCCCTGTACAAAAAGAAAGAACAGCTATTCTTCGGCTGGTGGATCGTCCTGGGTTCCTATGTCATCCAGGTCCTCAACGGAGCCTTGCTCTTCCACGCCTTCAGCGCCTATATCCTGCCCCTGCAAGCCGAGTTCGGCTGGAGTCGGGCATCGGTATCGGGCGTCTTCTCCATGGTCCGCGCCGAAAGCGGCATCCTCGGCCCTCTGCAGGGCTGGTTGATCGAGCGCTACGGCTGCAAAGCCATGATGCAAATCGGCATCGTGCTCTTTGGCATCGGCTATCTCTGTTTTAGCCGCATCGATTCCCTCTGGGGCTTTTACCTGTCCTTCGCGCTCATCGCGCTCGGTTCGAGCCTCGGCGGCTTTATCCCGATCTCGACCACCATCACCAACTGGTTTGCCCGCCAGCGGTCTACGGCCCTAGGCATATCGATGACCGGCATGGGCGGTGGCGGCCTGCTGATTGGTTTGGTCGTCTGGAGCCTGTCCCACTACGGCTGGCGCGACACCGCCTTCTTCTCCGGAGTGATGATTTTCTGCTTGGGATTACCGGCGACCTTATTAATGCGCGACCACCCCGAGCACTACGGCCTCAGACCCGACGGCGATGAAGCACCCGTCACCAAGCCGGGCGATGCCCCGGCAATCGAAGAGCCGCGCTTCACCGCCCGACAAGCCCTGCGCACGCCCACCTTCTGGTTTCTGTCCATCGGCCACAGCTCGGCACTCTTTGTCGTCGGCACCGTGTTGGTGCATCAGATTCCCCATATGATCGAACATGTCGGCCTCTCGCCGGAAGTCGCCGCCGCCAATGTAACCCTGTTGCTGCTCTTTATGATCGGTGGCCAACTAAGCGGCGGCTGGATCGGTGATCGGGTCGACAAACGCCTAGTGATGGTTACCTGCATGTGGATGCACGCCGTGGCGCTGGTGCTTTTCGCCTTCGCCACCTCGCGCTTTGAAACCACGCTCTTTGCCGCCATTCACGGCACCGCCTGGGGTGTGCGCGGTACGCTAATCAACGCGATTAGAGGCGACTATTTCGGCCGCGCCTCCTATGCGATGATTTCTGGTTTCGCCTCAATGATCATTATGATCGGCATGATTATTGGCCCGCTCTTCGCTGGTTTCCTGCACGATTTGACGGGCAGTTATCAGCAAGCTTTTATGGTCCTGGCGGGTTTTTCAGCATTGGGGTCGGTCGCGTTAATTTTGGCACGAAAACCAGCAGCACCCAGTTCATAAACATTACTTGAATTCAACTCGTAAGTGCAATCGCTGAGCTGATATAATAGAAAGGGCCAACGGATCTATGTAACCGTTCACAGTATTTGATTGACAATGGTGCGTTCAGATCCGATTGTATTTATCATGTCTACTCCGACCTCCGATCCGGCTTGCGCTTGCTGGCGCGGCCCTTCGTGCCGAGATAGCCGATATGAAGCAGCAAATAGATGCACTGCAAGGGATGGTAG
>DQLG01000549.1 GCA_015660315.1 Candidatus Latescibacterota bacterium | reverse complement strand
GATCGATGCCGATACGGCCGTGCAGCTGCAGGCCGTATTGCAAACGACCTTGCCCGACATTGATATCACCCAGCCCATTCCCATATAGGAGATACGCCATGAAAATCACCAATGTCGAATATTTCCACCTCAACCCGCGCCTTTGCGACCGCTACAAAGGCCACGAGGTCCGCTTCTCTGGTATCGACACCCAGACGGTCTATCGCGTCACCTTGCATAATGGCGTCATTGGGTATGGCGACGAACGCGGGCATATCACTTTATCCGAGCAGCAAATCTCCGCGCTCGTCGATCAATCTCCATTCAATTATCTCGGTGCCTCGCTCAATGCCGGGCTGATGGGTGCGCTCTACGACGCGATGGGCAAAGCCATCGACGAACCCGCTTACAAACTCCTTGGTCAGAAGGTCCGCGACCGGGTACCCGTGGCGGCCTGGACCCGGCCGGCGACGCCCGAAGACTTCGCCAGCGAGATTACACGCGCCGCCAATGAGGGCTATACCATCTTCAAGATGCACTCCGACGCCCGCCACGACATCATCGAACAGACCCGTGCCGCGCAAGAGGTCGCCCCACAAGGCTTCAAGCTTCATTGGGATCTCAACCACAACCGGCCCTCGGCCGCCGTGTTGCGCATCGTCGACGAGCTGGAGAAATTTCCCGTCGTCGGTTTTTTGGAGGACCCGTTCTTTTGGCATGATATCGAAGGTTGGCGCCTGCTGCGTTCACAAACCATGCTGCCCATATTAATGCACGTGCCGCAACTGGGCGGCGGCCCCGAAATACAGCGCGAGGTCGCCGATCTCTATATGATCGGCGAAAACGGCCTAGGCAATTCGATCCGCCGCGGCTTCGCCGCCGCGGCCGCCGGTCTTTCGACCGTCATCCAGTTGACCGGCGGTACGTTGTCGAAGGCCATGGCCATGCACCTAGGCGCGGTCGTGCCCAATGTCTCGCACGCGACCACCCTCGACGACCAGTACGCCGAGGACGCAACCGGTACCCGACTAGAGATCAGCGAGGGTAGCTCGCCGGTACCCGAAGGACCCGGACTGGGGGTGGAAGTCGACGAAAAAATTCTCGCCGAACTCGCTGCACGCCCCAAGAGCGAATTACCGCGCCACGTCGGCCTGTTGCATTTACCCGGCGGCACGACCTATTATACGCCAAGCGCTCCAAACGTCGAGCTGATAACCGGCTTTGTCGAAGGCAATGTGCGCGGGATCCGCAGCGAATTCTGGAACGACGACGGCTCCGAGGAATTCTCCCGCGTCTACGAACAAGTGCAAAAAGAGGGTAAGGTGAAAAAAACTTAGGGCGGCCACACGCCGCCCATAGCCGCTAACGACTATAATCTATCTCATCCTCATCTCGCTCCGGCGAAGCCACAAGAGCGAGATATCGACTTCCACGATTTTGCCGAGACCCAGTCGTCTTACGACAACACTGCGGGCGAAGGCGAGCAGGTATTGCGCGCATCGTGCTGGTCAATACGGTTACGGCAGGGGAAATCCGCACCTTCGCGCAACTGGAGATCCCGCCGGACGAGAGCGAGGTACAGATTAGACCGGGGCGACAACCGCATAGCGACGCGCTTAAAAACCTTCGCGCTGCAGACGAGCGCAACACCTGCGCGCCTCAGCCCGCAAATACGCTACCCGCGCCACCCGATAAATCCTCGGCCGAAGCGGGTAGCGAATAACTGACCATTCGCCTACAAGTCGGCGATCATATCGAAATTGTCGATAGCCCCGCGCGATTTGAATGCCCCGACCTTACCAAATCCGAACTTCTCATAAAAATGAATCGCCCGCACATTCTCCGCCCGTACTCCGCCGACGAGCACCAACCGCCTGCGCCCCGCACTCTTTAACAATGGCAGCAGATGCCCCATCACCAAACTGCCGACACCGCTGCTCTGGTAAGCGTCGGCGACTGACGGGGCCAATGCGCAATCCGTAGCCGGGTCGAGCGGTATATGCCGCTCCAAATAGCGGTTGCAGTCCGAGTCATAAAGCCCGAAGTAAACGATGAAATAGGCGACGATCTGCTGTTGCCCATGCTCTTCAATCACCGCCAGCATTCTCAGATGGTCGGCACTGTCCAGTTCGCGGCAAAGCCGGTCGGCGGTCTCCAGATCAAAGGGATGCGGGCCGTAAACTCGGGTCGTCTCCGTCGATAAACCGAGGAAATAAGTCCCGAGTATCGCCGCATCGTCTTGGTGCAACGGCCTGAGCAATGCCTGCTCGCCGGTGGGCAATGCAATCGTTGTCGAGACAATTTCGGGATGTCTGTCGATCTCCTCCAGATTCAACATAACGCTCCTCATGGGGTCTTAAGGGCCGCTTTGATCAACCCGCACCTATAACCAGAGCGAAGGATAATACGATCAAAAAATAAAATCGAGTATTAATGCCAGGCTCGTGAGATACCCCGCCTGGGTCAAGCTTTGTTTATAGCGGGCGAGCGCTGGCAGATTGTTAAAATCGGCATCGGCATCAAAGCGCCGGGTGATAAACATTGGCGCCGACGGCAACAATGCCCCCAAAATCAGTGCGAAATGCCCGTATTCGCCAGTGAGGAACAAAACACCGCAGCAAACCCTGGCCATCATCTGCGCCAGCCAAATCATCTTTCTCGTCGCTGGCGCCCCGAAAAGCACGCTGCAGGTGCGCTTGCCGTTTTCGCGGTCCGCCGGCTCGTGTTTGAGCCCGCTGGCCAAAGCGCCGATCAACGCGTAGAGGGCAATCGGCGCCAACAGATGTACATGGCCGGTCGGTAATGTGCCGGATGCGATATAATAGCCCGTAACCGGCAATAACAAGCCGACACCCAAGACTTCGAGTAACTCGCCACCACCGCGATAATTGAGACGAAGCGGGCCAAAACTATAGGCCGCAAAAACGACCAGGCCGGCCAGGCCAAGATAGAGCGCATAGGGCCGTTGGTAAAATAGCAAAACCGCCGCTACAGCCAGCACACCCAACACCGCGAAGAAACCCGCGGTAACCACTTGCCCCGGCCGCAACAACCTCTCGACCAGTACCCGCGGGTCGATATGCTCGGGAAAGTGCGCCTGATGTTTTCTATCCGCCTCGCGATCGGCATAATCATTGAGCAGAACGATCGCCCACTGGGTGCAAAGAGCTAGGCCGAACACCAATGCCGCCAGCACCGGATCGAAGCCCCCAGCAACCGAAAATCCCAACGACCAGCCCACCGCGACCGGCACCAGGATCTTAGGCAACGAGCCGGGTTTGACGGCGAGCCACCATGCGTTCAATTTAGGGGGGACCATACGAGAGTCATCTGCTATGCCGTTATCCACATCGCTCCATAATAAGCTAGAAACTTCGGGAAGCCACCACGGCCGGTGGCGTTCACTGGCGCCCCACCGCAACTACGCAACCCCGGTCGACCAGCTCTGTCGCGAGCTTATCGATACCGACATTGATTCTAGTATCGCGGCCGCCTTTGCGCAAGGCATCGCGCAGACGACCCAAGCCATAGCCGAACACTTCCCCGACAATATCTTCGCCGATCTCGATTTTCTCGCGGCGGCGCTGTTAAACCACACCCGTCGTCGCGCAAACGAAAACCCGCAAATCTCAGCAACAAGCCCATCACAAAACTTGGCCGAGCTCTTTGCCCACATCGTCGAACTTATCGAACTCTACGGGCGCCATTCGGCGATTCGCTTTCGCTACGCGCACGACTTCCTCTACGGCTTCGACTGGGCCCGCTGGGTCGACAAGAGCCCACTGGCGAGGTCTGCCGTCGGTCCCTTTGACATTGAATTCCTCGACTATCTGCACAAACGCGGCACCGAGCTATTGGCGCTCATCTACCAAGGAGACAGCAAATACCCGCCATTACCCTCCGAACAATGGCGCAACCCCTTTAGCTTTTCCCGCGCTCCGGCCGATGAGGCTCAATTGTACCTTGAATTGGCCACCGACGGCTTAGTCCCAGTTGCCGGTTGGGACCCGCTAGCCCTGCCGGTCTTTGACCGCGACTTCCACAAATTGCGCCAAGCCCGCGCCGACCGTCTATATGGCCAAAAGTAAAACACCCGTCACGGCGGCGATCCGTCAATTGCGCCAAGCCCGCATCGACTTCAGCGAATATCTCTACGACTACGTCGAGCACGGCGGTGCCGCACACGCGGCAAACGAACTGAGGTTAGAGGCCAACCACGTGATCAAAACGCTGGTATTCTCCGACGAACGCGACAGCGCCTATCTGATGCTGATGCACGGCGACCTGGAAGTCTCGGCCAAAAACCTCGCGCGCCAACTCGACTGCAAAAGCCTCGGTGCCAGCACACCGCAAGCCGCGCTCAAGCACACCGGTTATCTAGTCGGCGGCATTTCACCCTTCGGCACCCGCAAAGGCCTAGCCGTCGCCGTCGAATCGTCGATACTCGACCTGCCACAGATTTTCATCAACGGCGGCAAACGCGGTTTCCTGGTCGGCCTGCCTCCGCAAACCCTGGTCGACCTTCTACAACCCGAACTAGTATCCGTAGCAATAAAACCCTGAGGAATACAT